>CALHRQ010000141.1 GCA_938038175.1 uncultured Granulosicoccaceae bacterium
GATGTGTTGCGGCAGGACACCGTTCGAGACTTTATTGGACGGTAAGAAAATCTGGCAGGAAAAGAAGTTGAACTAAACTTAACCTGACAGTCACTCGGTTAAAACCGGTAACTGTCAGATGTCATCTGAACTTATACATCTTAGCCGTATTGTGTGAACCTAAAACCGATACTTATCGTGAATGTTCAATAACGATCAGCCCATAGAAAAATAGTTATATAGCGAGATACTCGTGTCGCAGCTTTTCGTTATCAAGTACCTCCTGTGCAGAGCCTTTAAACACGATTTCCCCAGTATCCAGAATCAATGCCGAGTCAGCCAACTTCAATGCAGCTACTGCGTTTTGCTCAACCAGTATCGTTGTAATACCTTCGCTCTTGACTTCGATAAGCGCTCGCTCAATATCATGTCGTACAACCGGTGCCAAACCTTCATATGGCTCATCAAGCAGAAGCAGCTTAATTTCACGAGATAGCGCACGACCAATGGCCAGCATCTGCTGCTCACCACCAGACAAGGTGACGGCCTCTTGCTTACGACGTTCTTTTAAGCGCGGAAACAGCTCAAATATGCGTTCATAACTCCAGCCCTTGTTGCCTTCAATTATGGCCAGATCGAGGTTCTCTTCTACACTAAGCCCACCAATGATTCGGCGATCTTCAGGTACAAGCTGAACGCCTGACAATGAAGCTTGGTAATCTTTTTTATCGTGCAAGGATTCACCATTGAGCCATATTTCGCCCGTGCGAATTTCAGGCTCATCGGCTCTGGCAATCGAACGCAGCGTCGAAGTCTTACCCGCTCCATTACGTCCCAGCAGTGCAACAATTTCGCCCTCACTTACATCAAATGAAACGTTCTGAACGATATAGCTATCACCATAGTAAGAGTTCAGTCCTTTTACAGAAAAGTAGCTCTTAGCTGCAGAGCTTGACGGCTGCGCACTCATACTTGTTCTTCTCCGAGATAGGCTTCTTTAACACGCGGATCGGCTTTAACCTCTTCAGGTGTGCCCTGACAGATGATGCGACCTCCGGCCAACACTGAAATTCTATCGGCCAGACTGAATACCACATGCATATCGTGTTCAATGATGACTTTGGTCATACCTCGTTCCTTAATACTCTTAAGGAGTTCAATTGTGGAATTTGTATCATGTCGCGCCATGCCTGCCGTTGGCTCATCAAGCAACAACAGCCTTGGTTGTTGCGCAAGACCCATCGCCAGCTCCAGCCGCCGTTTATCACCACGAGACATGCTGCTGGCATCATCTTCCAGCATAGAACCTAAACCAACATCAGTAAGCACCTCTGTTGCTTGATTACGAACCTCATTCTCAGCACCAAAGCGCCTAAACCAGTTGAGCTTAAAACTGCCATCTCGCTTCGCAAGAATAGGCACCATGACATTTTCCAGCAGGGTTAATTCCGGGAAAATTTCCGGTGTTTGAAATACTCGCACAACGCCAAGCTGGTTTATCTGGTGAGGCAACTTACCTGTCAGGTTTTCACCATCAAACACAACATGACCAGAATCTGGCTTAAGCCTGCCAATACAAACATTGAGCAGTGTTGATTTACCAGCACCATTTGGCCCGATGATCGCGTGCGTCTCACCTTCTCGCACTGACAGATCAATATCACTAAGTGCATGCAAGCCAGCAAAACTCTTATGCACATCAGCTACATGAAGTACGACATTATCCATGTGCCTGCCCCTCTACTGCGGAAACACCATCAGTGTTGATTTTTTTCTTGCGCCCAATACCAAATAGCCGACCGATACGGCGCATGCCTTCCATCAAACCACCTGGTAAAAATATAACAACGATCATAAACAACAAACCAAGCGTCAAATGCCAACCTTCGCCAACAAACATGCTGCTGACAGATACCGCAATATTCTGTACACCCTCAGGCATAAAGGAGAAGATTTCCGCCAACTCTGTTCGGTTGAAAGCAGAGAAAATGTTTTCAAAGTACTTGATGATTGCAGCGCCCAGTACAGGCCCAACCAATGTACCAGCACCACCCAGTATGGTCATCAATACCACTTCACCAGATGCGGTCCATTGCATACGTTCAGCACCTGCCAATGTGTCGGTTACGGCCATCATGCCACCAGCCAAGCCAGCATACATACCCGATATTACAAATGCCCAAAGCAAGTACGGACGCGTATTGAACCCTGTGTAGGCCATTCGTGTCTGGTTGGATTTAATCGCCTTAAGCATCATGCCAAAAGGCGAACGTGTTATTCGCAAGGCAATAAAAAAGGCGATGATCAACACAACCGCGCAGAAATAGAAACCTGCCATACCGGTGGTCTCGATCCCAAAGAAATTACTTAAAGGTATCATTCCAACCACCCTCTCAACACCTGCCATGGTGTCCAGAACACGGGCATCGGTCAGGGTTAGCTGTAAGGCCGTTTCGCCATTGGTTATCGGCGTTAAAACGGAGTAAGCCAGCTTATAGCTCATTTGTGCAAAAGCCAGCGTCAGAATAGAAAAGTAAATTCCAGAACGGCGCAAGCTTACAAAGCCAATGACAAAAGCGAAAATACCCGAAACAATAATGGCAAAAATGATAGCCGGTATAACGTTCATGGTCAGCAGTTTAAAGGACCAGACCGCGGTATATGACCCAACACCCAAAAACGCTGCATGCCCGAATGATAGATAGCCTGTTAAACCAAAAAGTAAGTTGAAGCCAATGGCAAATACGCCAAAGATCGCAAACTTCTGCATAAGATCAGGGTAATTTGCACCAAACGGGGCAAGCCAAATTGGCATGGTAAGGACTGCTGCAGCAAAAACAACGAGCAATAACCAATCAGATAATCCAGAATTTTTCATGTCTTAATCCTCCATCACACCTTTACGGCCCAAGAGGCCTCGCGGTCTGACAAGCAACACCACTACAGCGACCAGATAAATAATGACCTGATCAATACCCGGGATTATGCTTTTAACCTCATTCATGGAAGCAAAAGACTGCAAAATACCCAATAGGAATCCAGCCAGTACAGCACCACCAAGTGACCCCATACCACCAACAACTACAACAACAAAAGACAACACCAGAAAATC
>CALHRQ010000142.1 GCA_938038175.1 uncultured Granulosicoccaceae bacterium
CCTCATTGACTTCTATGCCTCGAAGTATTCGGTAGACTTGGGATAGCATTTCGTCGTCGATAATCATGGCCTCGAATGAAGCACCGAGTAAGCTCGCCATCATGCCAGATGATTCGTAAATCATATTGCACCCGGCAAGTCCCACGCCCAACGATGACATTCCTTTCTCTAGCCCCATCTGTGCATCAACGGCTTTAGCATCAGACATGCTGGATGCTGCACCCGATGGTAAGCCTAGCCAGTTGGACAACTGAGCAGAGGCGGCATTAAGTAAAGTGATTTCCCCGCCACTGCCACTGAAAGAACCTGTGCGTAAATCAATGACAAACGGCCAGTTAGAAAAAATCATTGGATAGCCTGGCGCGTATATATTGACCATAATCAGTGCCGCCAGAGTTTCCGCCAGCGTCGATGCCAGCATGCCTGCAATGGTGGCAGGAGCGGTTGCACCAGACTGTGCTGCAATGATGTTGTTGATGGGTACACCGCGCCGTATGCAGGCGATTGCCACATCAAAGGCATCTTCCCCATAGCGAAGTGGTGAAATAATCGGGCTAATATGGGCTTTGCAAAACGGCTTGTCTGCAAATTTTGCGCTGCCTTCCATACTGAGTTCGAACATGTCAATAATAGGGTCAACCGAGCTTGCCAGTGTGAAGCTTGTGCCAACGGGTTTGCTAGTGCCCTTTATTAAAGCGTAAGCGGTGTTGATATCAAGATCCGTAATGTCTGGGATGTCAGTAGCAACACAACAACGCGTAAACCAGCTTATGTTGTTTAAGTTGTCTGCCAGGCGGGTAAAGTTGTATAAGTCTTGTAATGTTGCGGCTCGGTATTGATGCGTTGTTAAGTCCAGTGTTTGTACAGCCGCACCACCAGTGCCGTAATAAACCCGATCTCCGCCTACTTCGATATTGTGTTTTTCTTCACGGCCGTAAAGCGTAAAGCGGCGGCATGCGCCAGCAATAATATCTTCTACAAATTGATTAGAGAAACACAGCCTGCCTGTATCGCTAAGGCTAGCACCACATTTTAGTGCTTGTTTAATCAGCTCGGGCGGTGCTTCACCAATACCAATTTCTGTCAGAATGCGCAAAGCACACTGGTAAATATCGTTGAGCTCACTCTCGGTAAGTGGCTTATATTGCCCCGCAGATGGTCCAGGCGGGGCGGGGTTAATTTCAGGTGCTTTAGCACGCTTGGCATGCATTGCTTCACGAGCAGAAATTTTAGAACGCCGACGTACCATATGCCTAACCTCAGGATCTGACCAGTGTGTAGTCTTTGTCGTAAAGGCTGGGTTCGCAAACAACAGCATCGTATCGTTCACCAAGGATTTCAATCTGCAACTTTGTATTCATCGCAGAAAAATCCGGATCAACAAAAGCCATTGCAATGTTCTTATTGACTCGATGCCCTTTAGCGCCAGATGTGGCTGTACCTATTAGCGCATCACCACTGTAGATTGAATCACCTGCATGAGCGGGTGCAAGATCACAATCAATAATCAGTGATACAAACTCTTTTTTGTTGCCATTGCTGATCTCTATTTGCAACGCTTCTTTTCCGATAAATTGTGGTTTATCAAGATTTACAAACCGTCCCAAATCGGATTCAATCGGATTGCGTTCATAAATTAAGTCGGCTTTCCAGTGCCTAAAGCCTTTTTCCAGCCGCATGGATTCGGTCGCATACAACCCAAAGTGCTTAAGCTTAAACGCCTTACCCGACTGTTGCAGGCTTAACCACACTAGATATAGTTGCTCGTTTGGTACGTGCAACTCATAGCTGAGTTCGCCTGAGAAGCTGATGTTCATGACTCGCATTGATGCATGATGCAGTGTCATGTCTTGCACACTCATCCATGGAAAGGCCTGCTTCGACCAATCGCAGCGTGGAGACATACTTTGAAGCAGGTTTCTAGAATCTGGCCCTGCTATAACTAATGTTGTATAGCGGTCAGTTAGTTCTTCGATGGTAACCGTATCGGGTTTGTGGCGGTTTAGCCAGTCCAGATCATGCCACTCAGATGCTGCTGCTGAGCCGTACCAAAAATCATTTTCATTTAACCTGGCAATGGTTGCTTCGCTTAATACATGACCCTGTGCGTTTAACAAGTAACACAGCCTTACTTTGCCATTATTTTGAGGCATGTTTCCGCAGATCATACTGTCTAGAAATTCACTAGCACCTTCACCGCAAATACGGTAGCGGTTAAAACCTGACACTTCCATCAAGCCAACATGTTTTGTTAAGTGATGAATTTCTGCTGCGACAATATCGTCACGCTCACTAAAGCGAAAGCCGGGCTTATCGATAAAGTCTGGGTTGTCATCGGGATTGAAAAACATCGCACGTTCCCAGCCGTTAACAGTGCCCCAGTGTGCGCCTTGTTCTGTTAGTGGTAGATAAAGAGGTGTTGTGCGTGCCAGGCGTGCAGCATCACGATGTTCATGTGGCAAATGGTAGTGAAACTCATTTTGATAATCTTCTATTGCTTTAAGGCAGGTGTGTTCCGTGTTGGCATATTGCGTAAAACGCCTTGGATCCAAACACCATGCGTCCCATTCGCATTCTCCATGCACAATGAGTTCAGCCAGGACTTTACCGTGGCCACCGCCTTCACCAATACCTGCCCGTAAGCCGATAATGCAGTAAGCATTTTCAAGCCCGGGTATCTGGCCTACCAACGGCATACCGTCAATGGTATAGGTGATAGGCCCATTAACAACAGTATGAATGCCGACATCTGCCAGAGCCGGCATACGCTTAAATATACCTTCCATATTATCAAGGCAGCGATCCAGATCAGATGGGCAAAGATCTTGTGTGAAGGCTGGATCTATCCCATCCATGCCAAATGTTTTGCATCGTTGCTCATACACGCCAACCAGCAAGCCCTTTTTTTCCTGCCGACTATAAAAGTCATCATGCGGATCTCT
>CALHRQ010000143.1 GCA_938038175.1 uncultured Granulosicoccaceae bacterium
AACGCTTGCATCAAAAAGAATCAAGGGATGCAAGTTACCATCACCAGCATGAAACACGTTGGCAATAGGCAAACCGTATTCTGCTGACAATTGCTCCATGCGTCTCAAGACATAAGGTAATTGTCCACGAGGAATGGTGCCATCAATACAGTAGTAATCTGGGGACAGGCGACCTACAGCGGGAAACGCAGACTTTCGCCCTTTCCATAACAATAAGCGCTCTTCTTCCGATGCAGCCTGCCGAAGTTCAGCGACATTACAGCGGCGAAAAACCTCTGATACACGTTCGATCTGTGCATCCACCTCCTCTTCCATTCCATCAAGCTCACACAGCAGCAACGCCGCAGAATCCGTTGGGTAACCACAGCGTGCAAACGCTTCTGCTGCCTCCATTGCGGGTTTGTCCATCAGTTCAAGCCCGGCTGGAATCACACCATCTCCGACCACTTTTCCCACAGCATCGCCCGCATCTTCCACGCTATTGAAAGCCGCCATCAGCAATTTAGCGCTAGGCGGCGTTGGCAGAAGTTTTACCGTAACCTCCACAACCACGGCCAACATCCCTTCCGAACCGCTAAGCAAAGCGAGAATATCGTAGCCTGCAGAATCCTGACCCTGCCCACCAACCTGTACAAGTTCGCCATCAATGGTAACGATGGTGACAGCCATGACGTTATGCACGGTAAGTCCATATTTGAGGCAATGCACACCACCGGAATTTTCTGCCACATTGCCGCCGATGGTGCAGGCAATTTGAGATGAGGGATCGGGCGCATAGTAAAGACCGTGTGGTCTTGCCGCATCTGATATTGCAAGGTTTCGAACGCCTGGTT
Source organism: uncultured Granulosicoccaceae bacterium (assembly GCA_938038175.1). GTDB lineage: Bacteria > Pseudomonadota > Gammaproteobacteria > Granulosicoccales > Granulosicoccaceae > Granulosicoccus. The sequence continues at coordinate 834 of CALHRQ010000143.1, forward strand.
GCACACGCGCAAAACCAAGGTCGGCATTAAGCTCCAATATTTGATTGAATTTGGCCAGCCCAAGCAAAATGCCATCTTCGTGTGGTAATGCACCACCGGATAAACCAGTGCCAGCACCACGAGCCACCACTGGCACTTCAGCGCTTGAAGCCCAACGCAAGATTGACTGAATCTGCTCAATGGTTTCTGGTAATACCACTAGTAGCGGGCTTTTCTTGAAAACCGTCAAGCCATCAGATTCGTAAGGCACCAGCTCTTCTGATTCACTGAGAATGCAATGTGCAGGGAGCAATGACTCCAGCTCAGCACGATACCTCAGCCGTCTGGACTCTATCGTGCTGCTGGCTGAAAAAGTATCGGTTTCTCGCTCAGGGATCGACATTCAGTTAGCTCCTTGGAAGAATCGATAGCATAACGCACCTGAGGCAAATTAGACCCCAACCAGGGCAGGTACATTCGAATCCAATAGCGCTTTTGGTAGTCTAGCTACCTGTGCTGCACGGTATTTATTTGCACCCGGCACACCGTTAAAGCGAAACGTCTCCATTGCCAGGACTTTAAAACTCATGAAAATACGTTAAAATCTCTCGGCACTCTCGCCACAAGCAGCAGTGACGCTCACCGACAAGCTTGTGTAACTAAACTACAAATTTAAAGCGACACATATTTCATGAGACGCAGAAGAGACGCGAAAATCATCGCGACTTTAGGACCTTCAAGCAGTACAAAAGAGGTCATTGGCGATCTGTTCGACGCTGGCATAGATGTTTTTAGACTCAACTTCAGTCACGGTACACACGAAGACCATGCACGCATCCATGGTTTTATTCGGGAGATTGAACAACAGCGAGAGCGTCCGATTGGCATTCTGGCAGATCTGCAGGGGCCAAAGCTGCGCGTTGGCGAGTTTGCGAACGAGCGTGAAACGCTGGAAAGTGGCCAGCAGTTTGTTTTTGATAGTGATCCTGCTCCCGGCAATGCCCATCGCGTCAACCTGCCGCACCCAGAAATTTACAACGCCCTGGAAGTTGGTTCTCAGCTGCTCGTAAACGACGGCAAAATACGCTTACGTGTACTTGAGTTCGATGAAACCAGCGCTACCACCGAGGTCATTGTTGGCGGCACCATCAGTAATAACAAAGGGGTCAACGTACCTGATGTAGTGTTGCCCATTTCTCCTCTGACTGAAAAAGACCGTATTGACTTGCCATTTGCGCTGGACCTTGGTGTCGACTGGGTTGCAATTTCATTTGTACAGCGCTCTGAGGATATGACCGAGTTGCGAGCATTGGTTGATCAGCGTGCTGCCATTATGGCCAAGCTTGAAAAGCCAGCAGCGATTAAAGATCTTGTTGGCATTGTGCAACTCTCGGATGCAGTCATGGTGGCACGCGGGGATCTGGGCGTAGAAATGCCGCAGGAAAAAGTGCCCGTGATTCAGCGGCAGATCGTGCGCGCGGCGCGGCGCGAGGGCAAGCCTGTGGTTATCGCAACACAAATGTTGGAATCGATGATTGGCGCTCCGGTACCCACTCGAGCAGAATCCTCTGATGTTGCAACGGCGATCTATGACGGCTCCGATGCTGTGATGCTGTCCGCTGAAACAGCTGCCGGGCTCTACCCGATTGAGGCGGCTACCGCAATGAACCGCATAATCATCGAAGTAGAGCGTGACGCTTATTATCGAAAATCAATTGATTCGAGCTTACCGGATCCAGGTGATACTGTGGCAGATGCCATCAGCTCATCGCTACACCATATCTCCAACGTCCTGCCGTTGGCAGCAACATTCACCTACACAGAATCTGGCTTCAGCAGCTTTCGAGCAGCGCGCGAACGCCCAGAAGCACCGGTAATTGGCTGCACACCCTATCAGACAACCGCCCGAAGGCTCGCTCTGGTGTGGGGTGTACACGCAGTGCTGTCGAAGGAGATGACCACGGTGGATGAGATGGTTGAAAACGCCATACGTATCTCATTACGGGAGGGATTTGGCGAATTGGGCCAAATTATTGCCATTACGGCAGGTATGCCGTTTGGACGCACAGGTACGACTAATATGCTGCGACTCACTCGATTAAAAGAACTTTAATCGTATCGGTTTGCAATGGTTTACACTATTTTGTGCTAAACAGCGAGGTATTGCAGTTTTGCATGTAGTCTGAAAATTGCGTCTACGGTAAGGTGGCACTATGAAATCACGATCCAATGTTGCGCTCGTGCGCATGACCGGCAAGCCGCCAGTGTTATGGTCTGCAGCTTCTTTCAGTGTTGTCTTCATAACACTGTTAATGCTCTGTACCATAAGCTTTGCTCAAAACCAGCAGAGCGAAGGCATAATTACTCGGACCATGGTCGTGCTTCCCAACGATACATTCAGCTCCATCGCACGGCGGGAATTTGGTAAATCGGGACTCGCAGCTCATCTGGCGGCATTCAACGGCATGGAAGTCAGTCAGCGGCTTG
>CALHRQ010000144.1 GCA_938038175.1 uncultured Granulosicoccaceae bacterium
ATGATTCAGTCCAAATTTGTGCGCTAATGCCGCACATATTCACCAATGCCGCAACAGGCAGTGATAGCAAGCAAGTAGCCGTAAGCACGAAATGTGTGGTAGCTGATTAGTAAAGCGTTTGACGTGAGTAGAACGGTATAAATAAAACTTCTGTACAAGTGAAATAAAACCGGGACGGTGCAAATGAACATAATCGGCATATCACTGAAATAAAACAATCTGAGGAGATGCATAGTGAGCAAGACTGATATAGAAGCTTTTGTAGAAGCGGCTGATCGGGACAAGATGGTCAAAGATGTACGGCAAAAAATTGATGCCTTGGGGATCGAGTATCTATATCTGCAGTTTGTATCAATTACTGGCCGTATTTGCGGTAAAGGTATACCTGCAGATCATTGGGAATCAATCGCTGATAAAGGCTTTCAATTAGTTTACGGCGCTACTATCAATTTATTTACCAATCGTCATGGCGACTATATGGGCTACGGTCCAGAAGCTGCTGAGCTTGTTGGTATTCCTGAAGTTGACACTTTCTGTCAGATTCCATGGGACAAGCGCGTAGCACGTGTTTGGTGCACATTGTTCCGCAACCGTGAAGAGCGTGAAAACCCTGGCCAATTTCTGACATCTGATTGCCGCGGTAACCTGCAGCGCCTGCACGCCGACTTTGAAAAGAAACATGGCCTGCACCTACGCTCAGGCCTTGAGCCAGAAATGATGTGGCTCAAGAAAGATGAAGACGGCAAGCCAAACGGCGGATATTCCAACCCTTACTGCTACCACATCGATCAGTTCGAAAGCTTGCGTCCGGTTTATATGAAAGTGTTGGAGTACAGTCGCGCTATGGGCCTCGACATGATTCAAGGTGACCATGAGGATGCCCCGGGTCAGCTCGAACTTAACTACACCTACGATATGTGTACGCGAACTGCCGATCGTCTGACGACCTACCGTCAGATATGTGCTCAGGTAGCGCGCGAGTTCAATTTAATAGCGTGTTTCATGACAAAGCCTTTTATGGGTGTATCTGCCAGTGGTTGTCACCACAACATCAGTCTTTGGAAGGGTGGCGAAGATAAAGATAAACCACTTGGTCAGAAAGTGCGTGGTGCGATGGATGAGGTATTTACCTATCGTTCAGGCGGTACAAACACGTTCATGCCAGAAGGCGATGATCCGCAAATGCCTGGCATCATTGGTCAGCATGCCATTGGCGGTATGGTTAAGCACCTCGATGCATTAACGTCAATTGGTTGTTCAACCGTTAACTCATATCGCCGTTTGTGGGATACCGGTTTCTGGGCTCCAATTTTTAAGGACTGGGGCTTCCAGAATAGAACAACTGGTCTGCGTATCTCAGCTCCTGGACGTTTTGAATTCCGCTCTGTTGATTCGATGGTTAACCCGTATCTCATGGCCAGCGCCTTACTCCAGACTATGGATGATGGTCTGTCCAACAAGATCCCTTGTGGCAAACCTGAAGAACGCAATATCTATGAAGCGATCGATGAAGGTAAGCAAGTAGAGAAGCTACCTATGTCACTGGGTGAAGCGCTTGAAGCGTTAGCTGCAGATGAAGTGGTTAAAAGTGCCATGCCAGGTGAGATGTATCGACTGTTTCATGAGTACAAGACAGATGAGTGGGAGCGCTTCATGCACACCACCACTGATTGGGATCAGGAAACCTACATGGACTATCTGCCGTAAAAAGATATCTGCGCGGACACACCGAAGAGGTGTGTCCGCGTTGAAGGTTAAATGTTGTTTTCGTAAAACGGCGTTTAAAAATAGTTTAGTTAATTTGAGGAGCACTGACTTATGTGCGGGATTGCTGGTTTAATTTATCGAGGTAAGACCTCTAATGTGGGAGCAGAAATGACTTCCATGTTACAGGCACTCAAACATCGTGGGCCGGATTCAACTGGCTTTGCCGTGTACGGAGAACCGTCGGAAGGCGATTACATAATGCGAGTTAAGGTCGCTGAACGCGAAGACCTGGACAGTGGTCGTGGCTTTACTGAAGTGCTTGCACAGCGTATCGAAGCTGTTGAAGCGCTACTTAAAGAGCATAAAGCCGATGTGAAAGCAAAGGAAGAAGCAACATCCTATGCATTGCGTTACTTAATCAGCCACGACGGTGATACAGAAGAAATGGCGCGTCATATTGAAGAACTTGAAGGCGTTGAAATTTTATCAATGGGTAATAGCCTCGAACTCATTAAAGATCTTGGAGATGCCACAGAGGTTTCTGAAACATATGGCCTGAACGAATTCAGTGGTACACACGGTATCGGTCATACACGTATGGCAACAGAATCAGATGTAGACATCCGTTCTGCGCATCCATACTGGGCTTTCCCGTATAACGATGTGTCGGTTGTCCATAACGGTCAGATCACAAACTATTGGATCATGCGCCGTGAAATGGAGCATCGTGGACATCGTTTTATGTCTAACTGTGATTCTGAATTACTCGCTGTTTACACAGCAGATAACCTGGCCAATGGTGTTACGCTGGAAGACAGCCTGCGTCGATCTATAGATGAAATTGATGGTGTGTTTACCTACCTTGTTGCTACTAAAGATCAGCTGGGTATGGCAAAAGACACTATGGCGGCAAAGCCGCTTGTTCTTTATGAAAGTGATGATCTCATCGCGATGGCATCAGAAGAAGTGGCTATTCGCGCAATTCTACCCCATGAAATCGATACAACAGATCCGTACGATGAGGAGGTGCGAGTATGGCAGGCGTAACTGATGAGCAGCTCAAGTCTATGTCGCAGGAAGAACGCGTAGAGGCACTGGGCTTAACAACCGAACAACTCTTCGGACGCTCACTCTTAATTGAGTTTAACCCGGATGAAGAAGAGCGCCATACTTATCCGTGGGCGCCAGATGTGTTCTACAACAAGCGTATCGAAATTGATACTGATGGTTTGACTACCACTGAAGTCAACAACCAGATGCGCCAAGCCATGGAAGATGGCAATGGCACTATTGTCATTAAAAACCCTCGTGGTATGCACTCGATGGGTGTTGGTATTTTGAACCGCCTGACCTTGGAAGTTGAAGGGTCACTTGGCTACTTCGCGGTGGGTTTGATTGACGGTCCTAACGTGCGTATCAAAGGCCGAGTTGGCTGGTCATGTGGTGAAAACATGATGTCCGGTACGGTTGTTGTCGAGAAGAACGCTGGCTCTACATTTGGTGCTGCGATTCGTGGCGGTGATTTAGTTTGTCGCGGCTCTGTTGGTTCGCGTACCGGTATCGACATGAAAGGTGGAACCATCATTGTTGGTGGGGATACAGGTGCATTGTCAGGCTTCATGATGCAACGTGGTCGTATGATCGTTTGTGGAAACGCGGGTAAAAACCTCGGTGACTCCATGTACGATGGCACTATCTACATCGGTGGCGACATTAAGTCCTGTGGTGTTGATGCCGTACCTGCAGAACTGACTGATCTTGATAAAGCATGGCTGACGCGTAAGCTGCAGCAATACGATCTCATGCCGGGTAAAGGTGTTGATCATTTCACCAAGATTGTCGCGGGTAAGCAGTTGTGGAACTACGACAACCTTGAACCCAACGAAAAGAAACTCATTCTTTAATGTGAGGATATAAAAATGGATGAAGTGAAAAAGAAAGTATTGGGACGTGATGTCAATCGCTTGGGATCATCGTTTGTATTTCCTCCTCATGTTATGGATGACATACATATCAAGGCTGAGCTTGGCCGATATCGTATGCGAGGATTTTCCCTGTTTAAAAAGATCCCGCACTGGGATGATCTGACATTTTTGCCAGGTACGCTAACGCGCTTTGTAATCGAAGGTTATCGTGAGAAATGCGATACCAAAACCGTCATTGGTCCACGATGTAAAAAACCGATCGAACTGGATATTCCGGTTTATATCACCGGTATGAGTTTTGGTGCATTGTCTTTCGAAGCCAAAACGGCGCTGGCGCGTGGTGCAACCATGGCAGGTAGTGCAACGTGTTCTGGTGAAGGCGGCATGATTCCTGACGAACGTCGTTATTCGTCTAAATGGTTCTATCAGTGCATTCAATCGCGCTATGGCTTTAACCCACATCACCTGATGCTTGCTGACGGTTGCGAATTCTTTATCGGCCAGGGCTGTAAAGTAGGTCTGGGCGGTCACTTGATGGGTCAGAAGGTAACAGATCAAGTTGCAGAAATGCGCTCATTACCTGCTGGTATCGATCAACGCTCGCCCGCACGTCACCCAGATTGGCTGGGGCCAGATGATCTCGCTCTTAAGATTCAAGAAATAAGAGAAGCCACTGACTGGCAGATTCCCATTCAGCTGAAACTTGGTGCTGCACGTGTATACGATGATGTTCGTATGGCGGTTAAGTGTGACCCTGACTCCATTTATATTGATGGTATGGAAGGTGGCACAGGCGCTGGTCCACATTTGGCAACAGAAGATACGGGCGTTCCTGGTATGGCTGCGATTCGCCAGGCGCGTAAAGCGATTGATGATCTTGGCAAGCGTGGTGACATCACTTTGATTTATGCTGGTGGTATTCGTAACGGTGCTGATGTTGCGAAGGCTATCGCATTGGGTGCTGATGCCATTGCGATCGGCCACTCGGCAATGATGGCACTTAACTGCAATAAAGATATACCAGAAGCTGATTTCGAAGAAGAGATGGGTGTAGAACCTGGGTATTGTTACCACTGCCATACTGGCCGCTGCCCGGTTGGCGTTGCAACACAGGATCCAAAACTACGTGCGCGTCTAAACCCGGATGAAGCGGCAGAGCGTGTGTATAACTTCCTGCACACACTCACAATAGAAGCGCAGCTTTTCGCTCGTGCATGCGGCAAGACTAATCTGCATTCACTGGAACCAGAAGATCTTGGTGCGTTAACCATGGAAGCGTCCGCTATCGCGGGTGTACCTATCGCAGGTACCAATCACACGGTTGGCATCGATGACTACCACCACCTGTAGGAGATACTGAACATGGCTGGAACACAGTACCGTGGTTCGGAAATCAAAGACGTCGATCAGTTTCTAAACGAGAAAGATGGTCTTGATTCAGAACGCGAAAAAGAAATTGGTCAGCACATTGGTTACCGTTATGACGTTAACCTGGTACCCGACTACTCACGTATAACCGACTTTCTTAAGGGTTATATGGAGGTGATGGGTTGGGATGATCTTAACTGGCTCGAAGATGTGCATATGGGCTATGAAGATGGTAAAGCTGCGGTATTTGATCGCAACATCAATGGCTGGGTGCGTGTGCCCGATACCATTAAGTTACCGGATAACCAGCAAGACCGCGACATGATTGCACGTGAGCTTTTAATCAAGTTTCAGATGTCTGACAGACATCCTCTGGTTACTTTGAGAAAAGCGTACTGCAAGTTCTAACCTGGCTGTGGCACGCCTGCTCGAAATTGCCTGTCTTCAGACCGAAGCCTATGCTTCTGCTGAAGATGCTCTGCAGCATGCACTTGTGCTTGCAACGGAGGCAGTAGCCAGTGGGGCGAAGTTGCTTGTATTGCCAGAGTATGCCGGTGGGTTAAAAACAGAGGGGCGAGCATTCGCTCCTCCTGTTTATAATCAAGACGAACACCCTGTTGTACAAGGGCTTGCAAGCTTTGCAGAAAAACACGGAGTCTGGATCGTTCTGGGTTCAGTTGCAGTACCGGGTCCGAGTGATCTTTTCTTCAATCGTAGTTTTGTCATTGATGACACGGGTTCTGTTCGCAGTACTTACGATAAAATTCATTTATTTGATATCAGTCTTTCAAGCTCACACTCTTACAAAGAAAGTATGAGTGTCATGCATGGAAAGTCTGCTGCACTGATAAAAACACCGTTTGCCACTCTGGGATTATCCATTTGCTACGATTTGCGCTTCCCACAGCTTTATCGCGATCTTGCCCAGGCAGGTGCAGAAATTCTTTTGGTACCGGCTGCGTTTACAAAAAAAACCGGGCAAATGCATTGGCATATTCTTAATCAGGCTCGTGCGATAGAGAACGGTGCATTCGTTGTATCACCTTGTGCAGTTGGTCCTGTCGAGGGAGGGGGCGAGAGCTACGGCCACTCCTTGATTATAGATCCATTGGGCGTCATTGTTGCCGAAGGCGGAGAAGGGACTGGTGTGGTGCAAGCACAAATTGATCTGAATAAAGTAGCAGAAACACGTGCCGGTATCCCCAGCCTTCAGCATGATAAGCCGTACGATATCGCGATAACTAATCTGGAATTAACAACATGACAACGTCTGTTATCCAAGTGCTGGGTAAGCGGCCTGGTGATCATGAACTGATGCATCAGTTTTTAGGCTGGCAATGTCGAGTTCGGCAAATTGCCATGCGTGATAATCGTGGTATGCCGGATGATGCGGCAACCCCGGCAGTCACGCTGCCAGGGCAAAGCGAACCTTTGGGTCATATCATCACGGTATTTTCCAAATGGGGTGCGCACTCACAAACACCTGAAATGAAGCACATGGTCAAGCGCACACATGACCCGGCGCAGCGACGTGAAAAAGCCCTTGAGTATTTTTCATCGTCGTATTATCAAAAAGCCAAACAATTTTCGGATACGCTAACCGCTACATTTCAGCCAGGCTCCGAAGGTGCAGCCAAGTTAATAAATGCAGGGCAATGTCAGCTATTGTTCGAGGCCTATTCTCAAAAGTACATCCTGCAATGCAAGGTGTTAAAGCTCTCTGAAACACACCCTTTGTATCAATCAACCTGGTGGCATAACCTATTATTTAATCCGGACTTACATCCTGATACGATCATTTTAGGCTTTGAGCCAGACTGGAATGAGTCAAAGCACGAGTCTACTGTCGCATGAATACCGTGGCCAAATTTGCAACACCGTATGAGCGCAGCGGTGTTATTCAACCAGGCTTGTCGGTTTTGGAGCCTGGTGTTGAGCGCCATCCAGTGCCAGCAGGTGGTACAAGAGTCGTATCAATTTCGGCGGGTGATGAAATTGCTGTGTTGGATCCACAAGGTTTGCAATGTGCAGAGCTTGCGTTTTTTGATCCGCAAGGCCATTCAAGTGCTGCGATGTTGGGTGCTAGCAGTGTGGGTGATGCCAAAGGCATTAAAGCTGCACTGGCTAATCATGAACAATCGGCGATCAAGCTACGTGACGCTCTATCGACTGCCGGGTTCGATCTTAACAAGGCTGACGCTGTACGTTGTTTTGAAGAGGGTTCTCGAGCTGGCGAGATGCAGGTGTTTTTTGCCAACACCGACGGGCTATTGATAGTCTGTGCTGTTGGTGAGGCGATGTTGCCTGAAAATAACAATACGCCAACCGAAATTATTCTTTATCTAAGGCGACAGAACCCAGCTGAAGCAAAAGATGTTTTAGTTGCACCCGACCCGCTCGCTGAACCTCTACTGGATGAGAATATTCTGCCAGGGCAGGCACATGCGTATGAAGTCAAGAAAGGGCAATACATTCAAATACAGGATGTACAGGGTCGCGAGTGTTCGGATTTCCAGGCTTTCTCTGCCAGGGCATTGGATAAAGGAATTGAGCGCGATATAGACCCGACAACAACGCGTACACTGATGGGCAGCTTATATCCTGCACCGGGTATTTACTCAAAATATTTTTCTATTGATCAGGAGCCATTGGTTCAAATCGTACAGGATACCTGTGGCCGACATGATGTATTTGGCCTTGCTTGTACGGCACGTTATTACGATGATCTTGGTTACCCTGGCCATGTTAATTGTTCTGACAATATGAATATCAAGCTTGGTGCAATGGGTATAAAACCACGTGGTGGCTGGCCAGCGATTAATTTCTTTTTTAACACCATGCTTGATGATACAAATGCGCTAGGTTTTGACGAACCTTGGTCCAGACCAGGTGATTTTGTATTACTCAAAGCTTTGTCAGATCTTGTTTGTGTATCAACGGCATGCCCGTGTGATGTTGATCCTGCCAACGGCTGGACACCAACTGACATTCAAGTCCGTGTATACGACGAAAAAGAACACTTTAAAACATCAATAGGGTGGCGTAGAACACCGGAGGCAGATGTGGAAGAAACAAAAAAGACCGGTTTTCATGATTGCTTTGCTCGGTTCACTAATGACTTTGCAGAATACAACGGTTACTGGCTAGCCAATCAAATGAATAACCACGGCACCATTGCAGAGTATTGGGCTGCAAGAGAAAAAGCCGTCATCATGGATCTATCACCTTTGCGTAAGTACGAGGTAACAGGGCCGGATGCAGAAGATTTACTTCAGCTTTGTTTAACGCGAAATATAAAAAAGCTGTCTGTTGGGCAGGTTGTTTACACAGCTATGTGTTATGAACACGGCGGTATGATCGACGATGGTACTGTATTTCGCCTTGGTAATGAGAACTTCCGCTGGGTTGGCGGTAACGATGAAGGCGGTGAGTGGCTGCGTGAACAAGCGGAAAAGCACAAGATGAACGCCTGGGTGCGAAACTCTACCGATCAACTCTGCAACGTTGCCGTACAGGGTCGCTTGTCATGTCAAATACTGGATACGGTAATGTGGACACCACCAACACAAACACCGGTAAATGATCTAGGTTGGTTTCGCTTAACGATAGCGCGTCTTGGGGATTTCCATGGCGCGCCATGTGTAATCAGCCGAACGGGTTACTCTGGCGAGTTGGGTTACGAGGTATTTTGTCATCCCAAAGATGCGACAACCATTTTTGATGCTATCTGGGAAGCAGGTGAACCACTGGGGATGATTCCGTTGGGTCTCGGTGCACTTGACATGCTAAGGATAGAGTCTGGGTTGATTTTCGCTGGCTATGAGTTCGATGACACCACCAATCCTTATGAAGCTGGTATCGGTTTTACCGTTCCACTAAAATCAAAAGAAGACGATTTTATTGGCCGTGATGCGCTAGTAGTGCGAAAGGAAAACCCTCAGCGTACGCTTGTCGGACTAAAAATTGATAGTGGTGTCGTCCCATCGTCTGGAGATTGCCTGCGTATTGGAAAGGCACAGGTCGGCCAAATTACGTCTGCCATGAAGTCACCGACATTAGGATCTGTAATTGCATTGGCGCGGGTTGACATAACACATTCTGAGATAGGCACCATTATCGAAGTGGGTCAACTTGATGGCCAGCAGAAACGTCTATCAGCAACGGTCTGTGCATTCCCGCATTTTGATCCAAACAAAGACAGGGTTAAAGGTCAGTATGCATGACATTGTTCAGCCACCAAGCTGCAGAACCAGGTAAGCCGTACTGGTGGGAAGATGCTGCTCCTTTAAAAGCGCTTCCGAGCAACGCACCTGAAACTGCAGAACTCCTTGTAATTGGTGCAGGCTACACGGGTCTTAGTGCAGCTTTAACCGCAGCGGACCAAGGTGCCAACGTTGTCGTGGTCGATGCTGGTGTCCCAGGCATTGGTGCATCAACGCGCAATGGCGGTATGTTTGGTGCTCATCCACGTATGCCGTACGAAGCGTTAACTTCGATGTTTGGTGAAGACACCGCTTCCGGTATTTTCTCGGAAGCTCAGGATGCATTTGAACACACCTCATCGCTTATCAAAAACGAGAACATCGATTGTTCGTTTGAGCAAACCGGGCGTATTCAGCTTGCCTGGACAAAACAACACTTCGAAGCGCAAAAAAAATTAGTTACTGCCATTCGTAATGTGGCTGATATGCCCCTGGAAATCATTGAACGAGATGCTGTTAAAGAGCACATTGGCTCTGATCATTTCTTTGGCGCTATCTATTTTCCAAACCATGCAGCGTTGCAGCCGAAGCATTTTCATGATGGCTTACTTGCGGCTGTTTTAAAAAGAAATGTGCAAGTGATCCAGTCCTGGCCTGTCTATGATATCAGTCAGACCAGCGATGGATTTACGATCACTTCAGAAGCGGGGCATACCATTAGGGCGTCGCGCGTATTAGTTGCGACAAATGGTTATACCAGCGGCAAACTTGATTGGTTTAAGCGGCGTGTCTATCCTTTTCCAAGTTTCCTTGTTGCTACTGAGCCCTTGTCTAAAGCACAATTAAAAAAGCTTGCTCCTGGCAGGCGCATGATGGTTGAAACTCGCGCACAACATTCGTATTTTCGTTTGTCCCCAGATGGCACACGGATTGTCTTTGGTGGCAGGGCCAGCATGCGCCCGATTCCTTTAAAAACAGCTGCCAGGCGGCTACACAGAAACATGTGTTCTGTGTGGCCTGAAATGCAGGACATAAAATTAACTCACGTTTGGTCTGGAAATACCGGTTTCAGTTTTGCACAAATGCCACATGTTGGTGTGCAACAAGGCATACACTATGCCATGGGGTACTCAGGCTCAGGCGTTGCGCTTGCTGCCTATCTGGGTTCCAAAGCAGCACTGCGTTGCCTTGGTGATCCTGAAGGGAAAACAGCCTACGCTAATACAACGCTTTCATCTCGTTGGTATTACCGTGGAGGTAAGCCCTGGTTTCTCAGTCCTGCAGATTTGTGGTTTCGACACTACACCGATCGCAAAGAGAACAGACAAGCTTTTGCTGATCGTAGCGACACACGTTGATTTCCATCATCCAACCCTGGATAGGCGATCATATGCAAACAGGATATGTAGTCAGGAAATATACCCGTAAATATATCCGTCCTCACAAGAAACGACCATGTTACGTTCATAAGGGTTCAAAACTGGTTCAATATGGTCTCAAATTTGACAGTATGTTGGCTTTGACTACGCATTTTCTGCCCGATTTCAACACCAGCATCAAACCATTGGAATAACCTGTTTGGTACTGGTATTCTTTAACTTCCTGAAATGTCCACGGCAACAAGACCTAGACACACACGTAAGTTCTTAACTAAGTACAAAACTAAAAATGTTATTGGAGGAATAAATGGAAGAGCAGATCGCTAACCTGACGGCGGAGCTTGCAGCCTTGCAAGCAGCCAGTGCAGGAAGCAACACCGCAGCTGCGGAGATGTATTATTACCTGACCATCCCTTTGATGATATTGATCCATGTTGGATTTTTATCATACGAGATGGGTGCCACTCGCACTAAAAACGTACTGACATCAGGCGTCAAAAACATTTTGGCCTTTGCCTTTCTAGTTCCTACGTTTTATTACTTCGGTTGGTTTGTTTATTGGGCGTTTCCAGCTGGCATCGATTTCACAGCAGGTCCTGCTGGTATCAGTGGTTGGGATTATGCTGTAGCTGCGGCTAATCCTGCCGGCGCAGTCATGGGCCCTAATCTTGCGGATAACGCTACAGGCGTTTTCTGGGGAGCGTTTACCTTATTTGCTGCAACCACTGCTTCAATTATGTCAGGTGCGGTAATCGAAAGAATCAGATTGGTCGCTTTCACAATTCTTGCGATTATTCTGGGTTCCTTTGCCTGGGTTGTTGGCGCAGCCTGGGGCTGGCACGCTGACGGCTGGCTTGTCACTAAATTTGGTTACCACGATTTTGGTGCAGCAGGGGTTGTTCACATGATCGCTGGTTTCTTTGCTCTGGGTGTGTTGATCAATCTTGGACCACGTATTGGCAAATACAACAATGATGGCTCAGCAAACAATTTGCCTGGCCACAGTATGCCAATGACGATCGTTGGTCTAATGGCGATAATCGCCGGTTTTTGGGGCTTTTTAATGGCTTGTGCGATCTTCCCAGGTGAAGCCTGGTCGTGGTCCACTACTGAGTTTGCCAGCATTTATGGCACACCAATGACACTATCGGCCTTAACTTTCAACATTCTGATGGGTTTTGCTGGCGGTATTATTGGTGCCTGGCTTATCACACGTGATCCATTCTGGATGATGTCTGGTGCACTTGGCGGTATTATTTCCGTTGCTGCTGGTCTGGATATCTACTGGCCTCCAATGGCTTTTGTCATCGCATTCATCGGTGGTGTCATTATGCCTTATGGTGCGAGGATGCTCGAAAAAATGGGTATAGACGATGCGGTTGGTGCTGTATCAGTTCACGGTATTCTGGGTGTCTGGGGTGTTGTGGCTGTTGGTATTTTCGCCTCTGGCTTCCCAGCAATCCTGGGTGAGGGTGTTGCAACTACCAACTTAACTGGTCAGCTAATTGGTGCGGGTGTGATGTTCCTGCTTGGTTTTGTTCCTGGCTATGTGTGTTCTTTGATTCTAAGAATGTTCGGCATTCTCAGAGTTGGACGTGCCGCTGAGCTTATGGGTCTAGATGCTGCGAAAGTACCATCACAGGCTTATCCTGAAGGTGTTCCACCTTCTCAGTCATATTTGAACCATTAATTCGGGAGAATAAAAATGTTTGGAGCACCTTTTGATACAGGTACTTGGGAAGGCATAACAGAAAGCTACTATGCCGGTGCCGGTGGCGAGCTTGTCTGGCTGGGTATTTCAATTGCA
>CALHRQ010000145.1 GCA_938038175.1 uncultured Granulosicoccaceae bacterium
CAAGAATCAGGCTGACCAAAAGCGTGACCAGCCTGCCTGGCAGATACTTCATTAATATCCCCGTGCTACTTAGATGTTGCCCGTTGACGAGTTGAGTACTGTACTGCTTTACCACCAGATACCTGCTTTATTCGCATGCCAATTGCCACAATCAAAAGGAGTTCAATCGCCTTTGTGGCAAGGCCAAAACGACTGTATTCACCGAGTGGATGCAGTACAAAGTAGCCAGCCAGGGTAACGATAGTATAGCCAAGTACGAGCCAGTGCAGCGGCTGTAACCAGTTGGACGGAACTATATTTATTGGCAAATACAATAGACCAAGCAGACCAAGATAGCCAAGGCCATTAAGCAGCATAAGTACTTCGCCTCGCATGCCAACCGCCAGGTGCAGAATTGCTGTCATGACTCCCAGCGCCAGAATCGCCAACTGTGCTACTTTTAGCTTTGCTCCGCCTATCATCTGGCGGCCACCAGCAACTACAATCCCTAGACCGATAGAAAGTAAAAATAAGGTTGTGTTGCTAAAAGGGGATGTTTCTACGTTCGCAGGTTCTGAATGGCCACCATCAGCGGCTAACGGTAAAACGCTCATCAATATAAGTAGAACAAGTGAAAGGGTTATTCCTGATTTCTTAAGATAGTTCATTGATTGCCTCAGCTTATTAATTGTATTGAGAAATGGTAATTACCAGGTTGAAGTTCCTTACGAAGCGTTGAGATACAGGTCTTTCGAGCCGTGTTGACAGCATTTTAAAAGGTCAGGCTCGGCAATTTAAGCCCCTATGTATGTTGATTGCCTACAGCAATGATTCACTCTCGTATCATTACACCAATCGTACACGATAGAAATTTACTGGTATCGATTGTCGTCTGCAATCCGCCATATGGCTGAATATACAGCGGCAATTCACGCAAACAGGCATCTTGGTGCCCGGGATAAGGCGACAAAATAGGCCACCTGGCGTATTTCTTTGCAGAAATTTAGTTGTAGGATCGAACTAATTATGACGACAACAGATCAATTTCAAGCACAGATGGTGGCACTGGTTCGCGCCTTTGGGTGGCACAGACCGACAGCAACACCCTGCGGGAAACCGGTTTCGATTGCAGAAGCTCACACATTGTTGGAACTCTCACAGGCAGCGCCGCTGACACAAAATGAACTCGCAGACCGCCTGAATCTTGCCAAAAGTACTGTGAGCCGGCTTGTAGCCAATATGGTTAAACGAGGGTGGGTGGAACGCACGCGCAATGCTGTGGATGGTCGCGCCGTTGATCTGACATTGTCAGACTCAGGGGTTAACGCTGCTGCTGAATTGGCTGAAGCGCGGCAGAAGAAAATGGCGGGGATATTAGCCGAAATTTCGGCCGAATCACTCCCTCATGTTCAAACATCTTTACAGACATTATTAGAGGCAATCCGTGAATCAAATAAAAAGTAGACTCGTACTGACAGCAATTTTTCTCGTTGTGCTACTCGCAGCATGCAGCACGCAATCACACTCAGATCGCATTGCTGAGGTTGCAAAGAAGGGCGAATCGGTCATGCCGTTTGACCTGGAGCGCTCAACACACATCTTTCGCAAGCAAGCTGACGGTGGCTTGCAGCAGGTCGTCTCCGACGATGGTGATGCTGATCAGATCGCCGAGATTCGCGCGCATTTAGAAGAAGAAGCTGGACGTTTTCAAAACGGCGACTTCCATGACCCGGCCATGATCCACGGTGACGATATGGCCGGTTTACACGAACTGGTGCAGGGTGCCGACCAACTCTCAATTGTTTATAGTGAGATTGAAAACGGTGGGCAGATCGTCTATTCGGCCGAAATCCCCGAACTCGTTGAAGCCCTACATCTCTGGTTCGACCAACAGCTATCAGATCACGGTAGCCATGCACAAAGTGACCAATGGTGCGACCGGCTGTAATAGGCGGACTTAAGCAGCAATCGCACCTTACAGAAACGGCCTTAAACGCAAAGGTGTTTGAAAATATGGAGCCATTTCTGTATCCGTCAATTTAGCCCGGCCAGTCTACTAAGTCAGATTCAGCCATTTGGCGGACACTTTTTTCCAGCTAATTCGCTACCATTTTAGGATGAGCCAACAATCGACTCTTACACGCCGCCGTTTCATAAAGTTAGGCAGCGGCACAGCGGGCGCATTGGTGCTGACCAGTTGTGTCGGCGAAGGGATGGGCGGGATGATGGCTGAAGATTCGGCCGAAGTCGCCGCTATCATTGAGCCAACCCTGCAACCCCTGCCAACAGCGGCAGCTACAGTTGCGCCAACAACATCTGCAACGGTAGCACCAGATGTTTTCACCCCCGACGTCGAGATCACGCTGCGAGTAACCCACACTAAAATTCAGCTATTGGAAGGGGAGCGGACAACGATCCTACGGTATATGGGAGAGCTGATTAATGGCCCGGCAGACACACTTTCCCTGATACCAGACAGCTACCTCGGCCCGACGATTCATCTGAATCGCGGTCAGAAAGTGCGTATCCGCATGGTCAACGAACTGCCTGCGCCAACCATAATTCATTGGCACGGCCAGCATGTGCCCGAAGATATGGACGGGCATCCGCTTTACGAAGTTGAAGCAGGTGAAACCTACGTCTATGAATTTGAGGTGCTAAATCGTGCAGGCAGCTACTGGTATCATCCACACGCTCATCGCCAGACTGGTGGACAGACCTATTATGGGCTTGCCGGGATGCTGATCATTCATGATGAGGAGGAGGCGCAATTCGCTTTGCCCAGCGGCGAGGCTGATTTGCCACTTGTGATTCAGGATCGCAGTGTTGCTCCCAACAACTCACTTATCTACATCGACAACGCACATGATGTCATGCACGGCTATCACGGCAACGAGGTGTTTGTCAATGGGCAGCCCAACTACGTACACGACGTTGCCACTCAGCCCTATCGGCTGCGCATGTTGAACGGGTCAAACTCACGGGTCTACAAAATTGCCTGGGATGACGGCGAGCCGCTGACAATTATTGCGACTGATGGTGGCTTGTTGGAAGCGCCCGTGGTGCGTCCCTTTGTACTGTTGTCACCGGCGGAGCGCCTGGATGCCTGGGTTGATTTCGGCCGAATCCCCCT
>CALHRQ010000146.1 GCA_938038175.1 uncultured Granulosicoccaceae bacterium
CTCATAGCAAGTTTCTTATCATTGGCCAATGGTCTTATTCTTGGCTCTTCCGCTACTTTTTTTATCTACCTGGATGAAGGCTCTCGCGCTATCTACTCGATGGTTATGGTGGGCATTATGGCTGGAACCATTGCTACTAGCCATGGATACCGGCCTGTTTTTATTGGTTTAGTGATTCCTCTACTTTGCGCTGTCGCGACGGTTTGGTTATTTCCTGAATCGAGTACTCTTAGTACACTGCAAACCTATTCCCTTTTCATACTGATTGTATGCCTCGGTCTGCTTCTGTATGCATCATCAAGGGATGTCTACAAAGCGTTCGGTGAAAGTTATGAAACACGGCAAAAACTTGAAACCGCACTGGAATCAGAACGCAATGCCAATGCAGCCAAGACACGCTTTCTTGCAGCAGCCAGCCATGATCTAAGGCAACCCTTACACACAATGTCCATGCTAAGTGCCGCCTTGACTTTGCAGGACCTTAATACCAAAAGCCGTAATATCGCTGAAAATATGAACACTGCTATGGCTGATCTGTCTGGTGAATTGGATTCCTTACTGGATATTTCTAAGCTTGATGCGGGCATTATGCGAGTACGCCCAACAACATTTTTATTAACTAAAACGCTCGACCGCATCACCTCCAATTACCGAGAACTTGCTGAGCGCAAACAGCTTTCGTTAAACGTCAATACTGTAGATAATATTCATCTAAATATTGACAAATCCTTGTTTGAACGAGTTATACGCAACCTGTTGGACAATGCGATTAAATACACCAACGAAGGCAGTGTATCAATCAGCTCTGAGCGACATGGAGACGGCTGCACAATCATAGTATCGGACACCGGAATTGGCATACCAAAAGAAGAACAAGGAAGAGTAAAAGAAGAGTTTTATCAGCTTAATAATCCCGAACGTGATAGACAAAAAGGCCTGGGGCTGGGATTGTCAATCGTGTGGAGATTGCTGCCACTCATAGATGCCCAGCTAACAATGAAATCTGAACTCAATGTTGGGACGCAATACGAGCTTACTATCCCATGCGTATCGCCAAAGAATAACCCTGTTAGCTTGATCGAAAAACCAGTCTTTCAGCAAACAGAAAAACTTTTAAAAAGACACACAGGCACCCGAGTCCTGATTGTTGAAGACGACAAAGATGTGCGCCAAGGTACCAAAA
Organism: uncultured Granulosicoccaceae bacterium; assembly: GCA_938038175.1. GTDB lineage: Bacteria > Pseudomonadota > Gammaproteobacteria > Granulosicoccales > Granulosicoccaceae > Granulosicoccus. Next base: position 1,184 of record CALHRQ010000146.1, read on the forward strand.
CACTGCTTGAGAGCAGTGGTTTTAAGGTACTAGAGGCTGTTAGCAGCAGCAGCGCAATTGTGGTTGCGCAATCATACAAAATCGATATTGCGCTAGTCGACTTACGACTACCCAATGGTGATAGCGGCTTTACTACCATTAAATCACTAAAAAAGATCGAGCCGCAATTACCCATAATTATTGTTAGCGGAGAATCATCACCTGATGTATTACAACAGGCGGTGAGCGCGGAATGCGAATTCTTAGTAAAGCCTGTTGATATTCACGAATTAATCTACGAAATTGACCGATCGTTAACAAGGTCTACAGTGAGCATATAATGGCGTCCAATTATCCCAACGGCCGAGTTGCAATGTCACAGGGCCGTGCAACTGATTTTCTCTCACGCGAGTTTGAACATCTCGTTTCACTGATTCAAAAAAACCATTCCTCAAATATGCCTGACCCGGCTAAAACCGTAGACTTTGATGTCATTATCATAGGCAGCGGTTACGGTGGGTCGGTTGCCGCAGCAGAGCTTGCTAAAACCACTTGCCTTTCAACAGGTCAAGCACCCAGTATCTGTGTCCTTGAACGTGGTCAAGAAAGACTACCAGGGAGCTTTCCAGGCTCCCTTGCCCAACTTCCAACAGAATTCCGATTGCACCGTTATAACCAGAATGATGACGTTACCGAACAACCCACTGTGCAAGGTAACAAATCGGGCTTGTTTGATATACGTGTGGGTGAAGGCACCAGTGCTTTGGTTGCGAATGGCCTCGGCGGTGGATCTCTCATAAACGCTGGTGTCATGCTCGAACCCGATAAAAGCATTTTGGAATCTCGGGAGTGGCCACGAAGCATTGCCGAGGATTCCACACTTGATGCATTATTCGCCGAAGCAAAAGCAATGCTTGGAAGTACGATTTCATCCAAAACGCAGGGCGTAGAAGACAACACCATAAAGCGAGCCCAAAGGCAATACGAGAAATACAGCGCACTCGAATCACTGACTCAAAGTGATCATAACGTTATGGCAGTGCCGATTACTGTTAAATTAAAAGAAGACGACCCTGATCAAGCGGTAAAAACAGACAACTGCATTAGCTGTGGCGATTGTTTTAGCGGATGTAATTTCAATGCCAAAAAGTCTCTCGACACTAATCTACTGGCAGAGGCTGCGTCTAATGGCGCAAAAATCTTCTGCAGCACGACTGTGCTGGACTTTGATCGCTTGGACAATGGCCTTTGGCAGATTAACGCCGTACACACAAACGATTTTCAACAAAAACGTATTGATCAGAGCGATAGCAATAACAACGAAATCACTTGCATACCAGTCACTATTCGGTGTGCAAAGTTAATCATCGCGGCCGGCACGTTAGGTTCGACAGAGCTTCTACTCCGTAGCCAAGCCAAAGCAAATAGTGACATGCATTTTTCAGATCAACTTGGCAAGCGTTTTAATGGAAACGGTGACATGCTTGCTAACATCAGTGGTCGGTCAGAACGTGTCAACACCATTGCATCAGAGCTTAAGCCGCCTGCACAGCGTGATGTAGGGCCAACGATTACTGGCATGATAGATCATCGCGATGGGCAAAAAACCAAATTTGCAATACAAGAGTTGTCAGTACCCGCAATACTTCACCGCTTAATATCAGAAACAACTGCTTTCACGCAAACGCTGGCTGCCATTACCAAACCTGATAAGGCCAAAGTGGATTATTCAGATGCGTATTGCACCATTGCCCCAAACGGGCCTTTGGGCAAGCAGGACAAAAATGATCGAGGGAAAGATACAAACTGGCAGGATGGCAGCGAAACCGACCATATTCAGGTTCTTGCTCTTATGGGTATCGATAACCGCTTCGGATCAATGACGCTACCAGAGTCCTTAGTTAACCCTGAAACACAATCAAACAAACTGATACCACAAGGTATTGTCAATATTCAACTGGATGACTTTCGTAGTGAAAATAAACAAGCTGAATTAACTGAAAGTTCTTTTTACAGTAAAAACATGGATTATCTTCAACGACTGGCTAAACAAGCTGATAAGGAGGCATGGGTATTACCTAACCCTCTTTGGAAGCCTTTAGGCACAGATTTAGAAAAACTATTCAATGTCAGTATCCCTGGAATGTTAATCACAGTACACCCTCTCGGCGGATGTTGTATCGGAGTTGATTCAGATTCAGGAGTAGTAAACGAATTTGGCCAAGTCTACGATACTTCATCAGAAGAACTGAACAAGCTCCACACTAACCTGGTAGTGCTGGATGGCTCCATACTGCCAACACCAGCAGGAATAAACCCTGCGCTAACTATCACAACTGTCTCATTAAGGGCAATACGAAATCTTAGCAATCAGTGGGGATATCAACCTGCCGCTAACAACAATGAAACGCCATTAGCAAAGCCATTGGTCCGCCCAATTTTTAAGCGTATCGACCCCAATAAACTTACGAAAAAGACACCGACCAGCATCGAATTGGTTGAACGCCTTGTCGGCAGAATGGATCTTGAAACTAAAAATGGCACAAAACCATTTATGGTCGAGCTCAGACTAAGATCTGAACCATTCAATATCAATGAATTTACACGTTTTAAAAAACGCGCTGTACCATTGCTCTCATACGCTTCAGAAGATCTGAATGCTGTTTTACCTGACAGAAGCTATATACGAATATTCAATCTGAGTGATTGGCAGACACATCATGATATCAAATCAATTCTGAAAGACAGAGATCAGAATCCCGATTGGGCCATTCGAAAAAGACGTTTGATCAGTGACTATGATGGTCTGCTTGATGATATCGCCATTATTTCTGCGCCAGTCTCTGGTCATATCACCATGCTTGAGGAAGTCCCTTTGAGTTCTACCAAGCGCTTTTGGCTTTCCATCTCAGCATGGGCACTTAATAGAGGAATCAAAGACTTTTTTCAAACCATATGCAGCAACCCTAAAGATTCTAATACCAAGGCGGTATACCAACGCTTAGCATCGAGCGCAAAGACGTCTATCTCAACGGTACTGCAATATTTAAGACCGGCCACACGCGCTGCATTTTCACAGTCTGGGCGTGAGCGCCGACTAATCTATCAGCTGCAGATTCAGGAGAATTCGGAATCGGTAGCACAGAATAGTGGTAATTGCAGCGATATTAAACCTAACATACAAGGCGGAACTTCAAAATCCAGTAGCACCAACAACAACAACAACCGCAGTAGCAATGACAATGACAAACCATTAGATATAACAAAATTCATTGGTGGAACTATTAGCGGGCACAAAACCTTCCAATACCAGCGCGCCTCCAACCCCTGGAGACAGCTTATGGATGTGTCGATAACGCAG
>CALHRQ010000147.1 GCA_938038175.1 uncultured Granulosicoccaceae bacterium
CGGCAAATCAATGATGGCATGGGTAGTTTTATAGCAAATCAGGTTGTCAAGATGCTGACCCGCAGTAAAGTCCATGCGGTTGGAGCGCACATACTGATACTTGGGCTTGCGTTTAAAGAGAACTGCCCTGATCTTCGTAACACACGTGTTGTCGATATCGTCGATGAACTCCAAACCTATCATGCCAATGTAGACGTGTATGATCCCTGGATTGACCCCGATGAGGCACAACGCGAATACGGAATTAAACCTGTGCAGACACTCGAACCAAACCATTATGACGCCATCATTCTAGCTGTTGGCCACGAACAGTTTGTGTCCATGGGCGTGCAGGCAATACGCGCTCTTGGCAAGCAAAACCATATACTCTACGACATCAAAAGTGTGCTACCGGTAGACGCAGTAGATGCTCGCTTATAAAGTGCAAAACACGTTTAAGGCTGAATTAACGATATCACTATGAAAGTACTTATTACCGGCACAGCCGGATTTATTGGCTCAACACTAGCGATCAAACTACTTGAGCGTGGAGACGAAGTTATTGGTATCGACAATATCAATGACTACTACGATGTTAACTTGAAGCTGGCACGTCTTGAACGTGTTAAAGCTTACGAGGGCTTTACCGAAGTCCGTGGTGACCTGGAAGATCGTAAGCTGGTTGATGAGGCTTTCAAAAAACACAAACCGCAGCGTGTCGTTAACCTTGCAGCTCAAGCAGGTGTCAGGTACTCACTGGAAAATCCCTATGCTTACATTGATGCCAATATCTATGGTTTCATTAACATCCTTGAAAGTTGTCGCCACAATGAAGTCGAACATCTTTTGTATGCATCCAGTAGTTCTGTGTATGGCTCTCACACCAACATGCCATTCTCAATTCATGAACCTGTCGATCATCCCGTTAGCTTGTACGCTGCAACCAAAAAAGCTAATGAGTTGATGGCGCATACTTACAGCCATTTATTCCAGTTACCAACCACCGGCTTACGCTTTTTCACTGTATATGGCCCCTGGGGCCGACCGGATATGGCCTTGTTTATGTTCTGCCGAAACATCATCGCTGGTGAGCCGATTAATGTTTTTAACTATGGCAAGCACAAGCGTGACTTCACCTACATTCACGATATTGTCGAAGGTGTTGTCCGTACACTTGATAACGTTGCAAAACCCAATGATGAATGGGACAGCAAAGCCCCTGATCCTGCTACCAGCGCCGCACCTTTTCGTGTGTACAATATCGGTAACAACAGCCCGGTTGACTTGGAACATTACATCCATGTGCTAGAAGAATGCCTGGGTAAAAAAGCCAAGAAGAACATGTTGCCATTGCAACCAGGTGATGTACCTGATACCTATGCTGATGTATCTGATCTTGTAAAAGATGTGGACTACAAACCCGACACCAGCGTTGAAGATGGTATTGCCAACTTTGTAGAATGGTACCGAGAATACTATAAGGTTTAATGTCACTGCGGCAGTGTAGTGGCGTTATTAGGTCGTCGCTACACTGCTATGTTGTATCTCGTATATTTTAAATTGCCCTTGAGCTTGCGACGCAGCCAAGGCGCACTTTGTATTTTTAATGTACCCATATAACCTAAGAACACATGCTGATCGCCACTATCACCTTATAAATAGCCCTTGACGCGATACAGCACACTCCCTAACCACTCGTGCAGCAACAAATCAAATTTCACAAGAGCGGTAGTTTGCGGCATCCACGCATAAAAAGGTAAGCTCTCCAGCCCGACATGATCAACGCCAATCGGGCAAACCTGTATTCCGGCTTTTTCAAATACAGCCATTGCGCGCCGCATGTGCAAGGCCGAAGTGACCAGATTAACGGACAGATCAAGACTATTTTCGATCATCACTGCTTTTATATTCGCGGCGTTTTCAAATGTACTGGATGATTGAGCTTCACTGATAATACGTCTAGGTTCGACATTGTTCCGAACCAGGAAATGCGCCATCACATCTGCTTCCGAGACTGTGCGTAAAGCGCCGCCTGCAACCAGCACAGGGGAGTTGCGGTAGATGTCCGCAAGCTTAAGAGCCTGTGCAACACGCGTTAGTGTTGCTTTACTCATGCGTTCGAACTCATCGGAACCTTTAGCACGCGAATCTACACCACCACCGAGCACTACAATTGGCCGCTCGCCAAGGCACGAAGGCTTTTCCGAAAATGCTTGCTCATAATGCCTTAGCATCGGATTTACCGATTTTGGTGCTGCCATAAACAACACCAGCGCAATCCAAAACACACCTAACAGGCGACGCAACACACCACGCCCACCCAATAAAATAACAACGATACCCAATAAAAACAAAAAGCCGACCGGGTCAAGTACCCAGTCACGCACGAGTTGGACAATAGACATATTCACAGTATTCTCTTGGAACCGTTGCCGTTTTATACCCGGTAAACCTGGCGAAAAACAATCGGATTGATGATTCTATAAGAAAGCAGACCATCGTGTTTTACTGAGCATCGATATTTAAAGTGCATTAACACACTCTTGAAAAGCCGTCGCGGACTTGAATACAAACCGTGTATCCAACGTATTGGCTAACGAGCAACGCACAATCTGACCAGTTATTTACCACTTCCTGAGATGAGTGTTAGTACTACCGGCCTTGCGCTTTTTTGTTTGTATAAGCCACCAATACCGCTTTCACCTTACCCATAGCAACAAATCAGCGCTGCACAGAAAAGCATAAATGCGTCTAATTGAATACCTTCGCATATGAAACTGTCATAATCGGGATAAGACATTTCAAGTTCGGATACCCACGATGCAGCAACACAACCCCGGTAGCACTCATGTCATTGTCGGCATGTCTGGTGGTGTCGACTCATCAGTCGCAGCATTGAGGCTAGTACAGCTGGGCTATCAGGTGTCCGGTATCTTCATGCAGAACTGGGAAGATGATGACGAGCACTGCACTGCTCGGCAAGACTATCGCGATGCCTCCGCCGTTGCCAAAACGCTCAATATCCCACTATCCACAGTTAATTTTTCGGACGAATACTGGGAGCGCGTGTTCGAACATTTTCTGTTTGAGTATGGTGCTGGGCGCACACCAAACCCCGACATATTGTGTAATAAAGAAATCAAGTTTAGTGCTTTTCTTGATCATGCCAGAACCATGGGCGCTGATGCCATAGCGACAGGACACTATGCGCGAACTGGCCATGAAAATGGTGAGATACAACTGCTGCGCGGCCATGATACCAACAAGGACCAAAGTTACTTTTTATATACGCTTAACCAGGAACAACTTGCTGCAACACTTTTCCCGGTTGGAGAAATTGACAAGCCAGCACTGCGAAATCTGGCAAAAGAGGCGGGTATCCATGTGCACAGCAAAAAGGACAGTACAGGTATTTGCTTTATCGGTGAACGAAAATTCCACACCTTTCTGTCTCAGTACCTACCCGCGCAACCTGGCACCATCGAGACCGACAGCGGGGAAAAAATGGGTACGCACAACGGGCTTATGTTTTATACCCTGGGCCAGCGACAAGGTCTGGGAATCGGTGGCACTAAACTATCCGATGGCAGTCCCTGGTACGTGTTGGATAAGCAATTGGACAGCAACACATTAGTCGTCGGTCAGGGCCATGATCATCCACAGCTGTTTAGGCGTCGTCTCAACGCGCATGATATGCATTGGGTCTCAGGAATAGCACCTGCTACCCCACTGCAATGCACAGCGAAGGTTCGCTACCGCCAGCAGGATCAGGGCGTCACAATTACACCCACAGAAAACAACACCTTGCAGGTCAAGTTTGACGAACCCGTTCGCGCAGCGACCCCAGGACAATCACTGGTGCTTTACCATGAGGACGAATGCCTTGGTGGTGGCATAATCAGCGATTTTGAGGGCGACGAATAGCACTGTTAACGAGCAGGATGAAATACTTTCACATGGCAATTAGTTTAGAACCGACCATCCGCTCTCCACAATAGCATCAGACACATTTATAATCTTGGCCATGGCGACAATAAGAACAACCGAAAATCAAGCGCTTGCTCTGGCAGGCATATTCCAATCAGTGCATCTGTGTAAATCACTGGCCACAACAGGCTACTGTGATGAGGACGAGCTCAATGGGACCCTGCGTTCCATTCTCACCCTCAATGCTGAGCGTGTGATCGATGCCTATGGCGGATCGCCCAGATCTATAAACCGCGGCTTGCGCGTCATGAAAAACCAGTTTATCGGAACAGGTGAAGCACGCGATCTCGACCTTGCCCGCTATGCCTTGTCATTGATTCAATTGGGTACGAATGTAAAAGCGGATGCCCGTACTGTAGAGCAACTGCGTATTGGCATCAGCAAAGTGCAGTTAGCTGAATCTGATGGGTTTGATGAGGACACGATAAGCATGTTGGCGGATATTTATAGAACCAGCATCAGCCACCTCAGTCCAAGGATCATGGTCAGCGGCGACCCGGGGTTTCTTAACGATGAACGAGTAGCATCAAAAATTCGCGCAGCGCTACTTGGCGGAATACGATCAGTGGTGCTTTGGCGGCAGTGTGGCGGGAGCAGGCCCAAGCTTGTGATGCAACGTGCGCAATATGCTAAGGATGCTGAGAACCTGTTACTAAATTAGTTCGGTGAGCAACGACGTGAACTTTGCGAAAAGTCAGTTGCAGCCGATATGTCGGATAGTGCAATTAAGCGACTAGACTAGTCGATTATTGGAAGTAAGACTGCAGGATTGCAGGATAGATCGGTTTTTATAAAGCCAGGCTGCAGCGAAATACAGTGGCAAGTGCGAGCATTCCACTCGCACTTGCTTAACCACTTTTAAGTTAGTAAGGCAGGCACTAGCCTGCCCCTGCACCTTATGCAGATATCTGAATTGATACCGGAATGTCTTTAAATTTTACTTTAGAGGCATCAGCAGAATCCTGGAAATCTGCAATCTCATTGAAATTCAAATAACGGTATATTTCAGCTTCCATCGAATCGATTTCAGACATGTACTTAAGATACTCTTCAACTGTTGGCAGCTTGCCTAGTAAGGCCGCAATGGCAGCTAACTCAGCCGAACTTAAATACACATCGGCGTCTTTGCCCAATCGGTTGGGGAAGTTTCGGGTAGAAGTTGATACCACAGTTGCTCCGGGTTTCACTCGTGCCTGATTACCCATGCACAATGAGCAACCTGGCAATTCAAGACGCGCTCCAGCGGCACCGAAGATATTGTAGTAACCCTCCTCCTTAAGTTGGTGTTCGTCCATACGTGTTGGCGGCGCAATCCATAAAACGGTGTCTACATACTCACCCGAATTCTGAATCAGCTTACCCGCAGCACGGTAGTGCCCGATATTGGTCATGCAGGAACCGATAAACACTTCATCTATAGTCTCGCCAGCGACGTCGGAGAGCTTTTTGACATCATCAGGGTCGTTAGGACATGCCAGTAAAGGCTCTTTGATTTCATTCAAATCAATTTCAATGGTTTCAAAGTATTCGGCGTTGGCATCACGTTCAAGCAACTCAGGATTAGCCAGCCACTCTTCCATCTTGCGCGCACGCCTTTCAAGCGTACGCTCATCATCGTAGCCTTGATCGATCATCCAGCGCAGCAGTGTTACATTGGATGTGATGTATTCCTTCAACGGATCTATATCAAGCTTGATAGTACAACCACCGGCTGAACGTTCTGCAGTGGCATCGGCAAGTTCAAAAGCCTGCTCAAGTTTAAGGTCCTTCAAACCTTCAATTTCGATACAACGGCCAGAGAATACGTTCTTCTTGCCTTTCTTCTCGATGGTCAGCAGGCCGCGCTGAATAGCAGCATAAGGGATCGCGTTAACAAGATCGCGTAATGTAATGCCCGGCTGCATCTCACCAGTGAATTTTACCAAAACAGATTCTGGCATGTTCAATGGCATGACGCCGGTTGCCGCAGCAAACGCCACGAGGCCAGAGCCCGCCGGAAACGAAATACCCCTTGGAAAACGCGTGTGCGAATCACCACCAGTACCAACAGTATCTGGCAACAACATTCTGTTTAACCAGGAATGGATAATGCCATCGCCTGGGCGCAAAGAAACGCCACCACGGGTTGTCATAAAGTCTGGCAGTGAATGATGTGTGTTGACATCAATAGGCTTTGGGTATGCTGCTGTGTGACAAAAAGACTGCATCACAAGATCAGCCGAAAAACCAAGACAAGCCAGGTCTTTAAGCTCGTCACGCGTCATTGGACCGGTTGTATCCTGCGAACCAACGGTCGTCATCTTGGGTTCAACATATTGACCTGGTCGAACACCATCAACACCGCAAGCACGCCCAACTATTTTCTGCGCAAGCGTAAAACCAGCCTTGCTGCTGTCATCAGAAACGGGGCGTTGAAACACAGGATTTACCGGACGCCCAAGTGCTTCACAAGCACGGTCTGACAACCCGCGACCAATAATAAGTGGGATACGGCCATTAGCACGCACTTCATCAAGCAACACATTGGTGCTGAGTTCGAATTCGCACAAGACCTCATCACTCCCATGCTTGCAGATCTTGCCATCGTGTGGATAGATATCAATAACATCGCCCATGGCCATGCTGTTAACGTCACACTCGATAGGCAGTGCACCCGAATCTTCCATGGTATTAAAAAAGATCGGTGCTATCTTGG
>CALHRQ010000148.1 GCA_938038175.1 uncultured Granulosicoccaceae bacterium
TTCAGCATGCCCATCAGCAATGAGCCCACCAGCGCACCGATGACAGACCCCTTGCCGCCATTGAGGGCCGTCCCCCCGACGATGACCGCAGCGATGACCGTCATCAGATCGCTTTCACCCAATGTGTATTTTGCTGCCTGCAAACGACCGGCATACAGCAACCCTGCCAGACCGGCACAGGCTCCGGAAATGGTCAGGACGTAGAACCGCACACGTGGGACTTTGATGCCTGACACCTGAGCTGCACGCGGATTGTCCCCGGTTGCGACAACGTGGGCTCCAAACTTCGTATGCCGATAGATAAGGTGCCCCAAGCCAACGCCGATCACTGTCCAGATCACCAGCGACGGCACTGTAAACAACTTGCCAGACCCGAAAATGCCGGTGAAAGCATCGTTCACAACAGGGATTGAGCGAAGGTTGGTCATTGAGCGGGCGATACCTGCAAACAATCCCATCGTTGCAAGGGTCACAAGAAACGATGGCAGCTTCAGGTAGGCGACCAAAATGCCGTTGACAGCACCGATCAATATGCCCGCTCCGAGACCTGCGGCAATACCGACTGCCATCGAATAACTTTGCAGAGTTATCCGAATATGCACTCAGTGCTGCGGTGCTGGAAATCGATATCAATGCGATCAACGGTACTTACGATATTCCTACCCTTGATGATGAAGACCGGCCGGGTGTCAATGATGCCAACGACCCCTTCGGTGGCAATGATGGTAAAAATCAGGCCATGCTTGTCAATAATGGTCCAGTACAAATATTTGCAACTGGATTTCGTAACATTTTTGATATTACGTTAACGCAATCTGGCAAGCTTTATACCTTTGATAACGGACCTAACCCAGGTTGGGGTGGCACACCTGGTGGTAATTGCCTAAACAACATCGACAATAGCGGAGATCACCGATGGGATGGTCTGCATTTATTCGGCAAAGGCTATTATGGTGGGCATCCGAACCCGACGCGTGGCAACAAGAACAACACGTTCAATGATTCCAACCCGCAGTCTCCCATTGAGGGGCCAGCCAATCCTGAGGAATGCGAATACCTTGACCCAGGTGACGGCGATGGTGCACTGACTACCATTAAATCTTCCTCTAATGGTCTGGATGAGTACACGGCCAGTAACTTTGGTAACGGTATGCAGGGTGATCTTTTGGTGGCAAGTTTTGACAAGTCAATCTATCGGCTGGCGCTCAATAACGCGGGCAACAAGGTCACCTCAAAGTCACAGCTGATCACAGGTTTGGGTACGGTTCCACTGGATCTTACCGCTCAGGGCGATGGCGACATATTCCCGGGTACTATCTGGATAGTGGATAACCTTGAGAATGGCATCACAGTTCTCGAGCCATCGGATTACTAAACCTCTTCCGAAGCGCGATGTTGCCAACGGTGCACTACCGAACCGTTAAACGGCAGCATCCTGATGTCGCTAAAAGCAAGACCGGGCACTTTCGAATAGATGAGAGTGCTTTTTCTTGATTTTTGGTATTTGTGGATATGCGCTTTAAACAATGTGTTGTTTTGTGCCTGGCCTCGTTAAGCGTGGCCTGCGGAGGCGGCGGTGGCTCGGATGGGCCGGTAACAGGACCTGCAACCCCGGTCACTGGAGAGCCGACACCAACGCCTGTTGTCACTATCGATGCATTTCCGGCAAGTCGAGGGCTGTTGCCTGATATAGCACGTTCACAAACCGTATTTTCCAGTGAGCACTATTCTGGCAGTGGTACCTGCGAAGAGTGTCACACGGACTTTGCTACCGGTGATGACCGCACCATGGTGGTTTTTGAGGAAGGCGGTGCCAGAGATCTTTCGATTGGTAATGCATGGCGAACCAGCATGATGGCAAACTCCGCACGTGACCCATACTGGCATGCCGTTCTTGCGTCTGAGTTAGACCGCTTCCCGACATTGCATGAAGAAATAAACGACACTTGTACTCGCTGTCATGCACCTATGGTAAATGATTACGCGAGAAAAGAAGGCCTGCCTATCCAAGTGCTGGACGAAGTGCTAACCGAAGACGAAATTGAACAGGGAGTTGAGGCGGCGGCAGGTTTTATAGGCAAGGATGATCAGGACGTGATGTTTAATCATGCCATGGATGGGGTGAGTTGCTCGTTATGCCATCAGATGGCTGATGATGGCAATTTGGGTACGGATGCCGGGATGTCCGGTGGCTGGGTCGTCAACTTTTTCCCCGATGCAGATTTTGGTGGCTCAAATTTTGGTGATCGCCCCGCCTTTGGTCAGTATTCTGATCTTCAAAACGCAGGTTTTATGCTTGCAAAGTCCGGTTATACGCCTGTTTTCGGCGCGCATATCAGTTCATCAGAAACTTGCGGCAGCTGCCATAACCTGCAGACCAATCCGGTAACTGAAGACGGTGAACCGGTGCCTGATGTCTCTCACTTTGCCGAGCAGATGGTTTACACAGAGTGGCAGAACAGTATTTTCGATGATGCCGGCAGCAACCCAAAGAGTTGTCAGGATTGTCACATGCCAACAGTTGATCAGCCTGTTCCATTACTTGCCAATGGCGAACTCTTTAATGATTTTGCCGAGCACACTTTTCTGGGTGCCAACACTGTCATGCAGGACATGATCAAAAATTTCAAAGACGAGCTGGGGGTGCCCGAAGACATTTCGGAAGCAGACTTTGATGAGTCTATCGCTCGTAATCGTGAGTTTCTGAAAACCTCTGCGATTATCGAACTGAAAAACGCTGTAATTGCTGAAAATGAACTTAGCCTGGATGTAGAAATAACCAACATGACGGGTCATAAGCTACCCAGTGGTTACCACTCGCGTCGTGCCTATTTACACGTGCTTGTCACCGACAACAATGGGCAGGTGGTCTACGAAAATGGTCGTATACGCCCCGATGGCAGTATTGATGGTGTCTCACAGGATGCTAATCCAGATAGTTTTGAGGTTCACTATGATCGGATAACTTCCGCTACCCAGGTGCAGGTTTATCAGGCAATACCGGGTGACAGTAACGGAGTGCAGACAGAGTCCTTACTGGCTGCCACGCAGTTTCTGAAAGACAATCGTTTGACACCAGCCGGTTTTAACAAGGCGAGCGTGCCAGATGATGTTGCGGTTCATGGCGCTGCATTAAATGATGCAAACTTTGACTCTGGTAAGGATACTGTTACCTATGTGATACCTACACCGAGTGCAGGACCATACAATGTGCTGGTGGAACTTCGCTATCAGCCTTTGTCTTACGGTAGTTTACAGGCACTTTTTGCCGAGTCTGGCAGGATAGATCAGGTTGATATGTTCAGAACCATTTACGATGCGACGTCCTTGCGTGATGAAATCATAGCAACTTCGGTTCTAACCGTTCAGTAATATGGTTGCCCTGAATGGTTTTGGCACTAAATGTGTCCCGTACGTTACTCATACGAGTAAGAACATTACAAATGACTTTTGTCCGCTATACTTCGGCAAGAGATTTCAATGTCGCAGGCGTCTGGTAACTCGAAGCCTGTGGTCATGTACATGGAGCTAATCATGTTTGTTTCAATTTTTCAGCGATTCGGGTTTAAAGCCAGATCCATGCTTTTTTTGTGTGCTTGCGTTGTTGGTCTTGCCGCTCCGGGTTTAGCTTCTGCGCAACAGGCTTCTGGTCTTGAATATCGTATTGGACCGGAAGACGTGCTGCACATCTCGGTATGGAAAGAACCAGACCTTGATCGTAAGGTACTTGTTCGTCCCGATGGTGGCGTCTCCTTTCCTTTAGTCGGTGACATACAGGTTTCTGGCAGAACGCCGCTTGAAGTACAGGATGAGATTCGTTCTCGACTGCAACGTTATGTACCCGATGCAGAAGTAACGGTGTCTGCTGACACAATCTCTGGATACACCGTTTTTGTTCTGGGTGAAGTCAATAAACCAGGTCAGTTTACGTTAGGCCGTTATGTCGACGTTGTTCAGGCGCTGACGCTTGCAGGTGGTACTACGCCCTATGCGTCCGAACGTAGCATTCAGGTTTTACGTCGTCAGGATGGCAGGGAAGTCACTTACAAGTTTGATTTCCGCGATATCAAGCGTGGCCGAGACCTAAGCCAGAACATCATCCTGCAAAGTGGTGATGTAGTGGTTGTGCCGTAGGCTGTTTGCTGACCCTAAATGGATTTTGATCTTCCACGTCGAGCTTGCGTAAGAGGCTGCATATCGTGATAACGCTTAAGCCATTGCGTGTCGGTCTTGTTGCACTGGCTTTTTCCTTAACATCGGTAACAGCCCAGGCCAATGTGTGGGTTTTTGAACCCAGCGCAGCAATTGATCAACGCGTTGATGATAACTTCACTATTGACACGACTGAAGCGGATCCCGTTAGCGTAACGCGTGTTGTAGGTACACTTGGGCTCAGCAGAGAGTCCCAGAGAGCTCGATTTAAAGGTCTTGTGAGGATCGACGGCCTGCTTACCAATAGCCGGGATTTTGATTCTGACCTGTCATCCAATCAGTTGTTTTTTCTTGATTCCAGGTTGGTTAATGCGCGTACCTCTTATGGTTTGGGTATCAATATCAGGCGTGATACACCTATACGAGATATCGCTGCTGATCTTACGGATATAGCATCTGTTGCATCTGATACCGGTGCAAGTGTCACACAGGATTCAGATCTTCGTCGTCTACGATTTATTGTTGAACCTACCTGGAAACATGAGTTAAGTCGGCGCTCTTCGGTTGAAGCTACTTTTTCATACACTCAAACCGAACATGAATTACAGAGCGCTCAGCAAGCTTTAGAACAACGCTTTGAGCTTGTCAGACCAGGTGACGATATCCCGGATGATCTGTCCATCGACACAGAAGGCATTGGTGTATTCACGATTCTGGATGAACTGGACGATTTTAAAGAAGCCGAAGTGCAGCTGGGTTATCGATATAAACTATCTCGTATTTCAACTTTTTCTGTGTTTGCCGGATACAGTCAATTCGAATCAGAAGTAGAGCCGGATCCTGCGGTATCCATTCCTTTTGAGGAGTTGATTCCCGATGAAGAGATTAGGCAAATTCTGCGGGCGCCCAAGCGTACATCAAGATCGACGACATCGACGTTTCGTCTTGGTTACGACCGTGGTTTGACACCAACGTTAAGTGTAGAGTCCCAGATTGGTATTTACATCAATACACTTGATAACACCGATGTATTACGTGACAACGATATTGTATTTCTTGACCCGGCAACGCTTGCCGCCACGCTGGCTGCGCGTACCGCCAGTAGTCAGGGTTTTTTGGGTAACGTTACGTTTAGAAAAGATGCTGGTATTACGCAATACACTGCACGATTTGCCGTAGACGTTTTACCCAGCGATATCGGTTCGCAGGTTGAATCTTTAGAAGCAACCGGGGATATGTTTAGAAAGATTGGGCCTTTGCTGGATTTTTCATTTCAGGTACGTGCATTTGAACCAGATGCACTTAATGCAAACACACCCAGCGAGTTTCAGCGACGCTTTCTGAGTCTGGAGCCGAAGCTGATCTGGCGTTTTTCACGTGCATGGACGTTTGCGGGTTCTTACCGATATCGCCGACAGAAGAGCCAGATTGATACTAGCTCTGGCGAAAGTAACGCACTATTATTTTCACTCAAATATACACCGCCTTCGGCTATTCGCGATGCCGAAGCTGGGCGAGTTCGGTAATTTTACTCGGTGATTTTTAATCAAACACCGATACCTGGTGCGTTTGTTATCGAGCCGGAACGTCGCGAGGATGATCGTGGCTATTTTGCGCGTGTGTATTGTGAGCGTGAATTTTCAGAACACGGACTAAGCACGAAGTTAGTACAAGCCAATGTGGCGCTAAGCCGCGATGCTGGTACAACTCGCGGTTTACATTACCAGCATGAACCCAACGCGGAAGCAAAGCTTGTACGTTGTACAAGCGGGCGTGTTTTCGATGTTATTGTGGATGTA
>CALHRQ010000149.1 GCA_938038175.1 uncultured Granulosicoccaceae bacterium
GCTACTGGCAGTAAACTTTTGTCAGCAGTCATGACAACATCTCCAAAAGTGATTCTTGAGGAACCGATTTTTTAGATACCAGGAGTTAAACAGTCCAACCGAATTTGTGCAGCGGGCGCGGCACCCAGTATCTATCCATCAATAGTGCCGAACAGAAGCAAGGTAAAAGACAATGGCTCAATAGGTCGTCAAAATACTGCAAAAACTCCTTTAAACGAAGAGCTAGTTTCCAGTATTTTGAAGAATACCGTATGAAAATAAAAATGCAAATGTTTTCATAATCGAGTAGATTGTTAGCATGAACAAGCGAGTTCGGTCGAAAAAAGGTGCACCAGGGATAGTTGAGGTAGCGCACCTCGCTGGTGTGTCACCTGCGACGGTGTCGCGTTATTTTAATTCTCCAAGCGTTGTGAAACCCCAAACGCGCGAGCTGATTTGCGCCGCAGCGGAGCAGCTTGGCTATATCCGTAACCGAGTTGCGGGCACTATGCACAACCGATTTTCCGGCACTATCGGCCTTGTTGTACCCACTATCAATAACGCTATCTTCAGTGAATTGATAGAAGCGTTTTCCAACCAGCTACGCCTGCACGACAGAACCATGTTGATTGCCAGCCATAATTACGACTTGCAACTGGAAACGACGATTATAAAGTCCTTACTGGAGCGGCGTATAGATGGCGTCGCTTTGGTTGGGCAAGATCATGAAAAAAGTGCGATCGCGATGCTGCGTGCGCGCAATGTCCCTGTGCTCGCACTGTGGGGTTGTCAACAAGATGCCGAATTGCCTTTCATTGGTGCGGACAATAAAGAAGCAGCGATAAAGGTCACTCAACATTTAATTGACCTTGGCCACCGGGATATTGCTTTTCTGTTTCCAGATACCGTAAATAATGATCGTGCACGTGATCGGCAGGCAGGAGCGATGGAAACCATGCAGGTAAACGGATTGCCTTTGCCAAAGAGTAGGTTAATTCGTTGCTCTTATAATCTGGCTGAAGCTAAAACCTTAGCGTTACAGATGCTAGCGCAAAAAAAGCCGACAGCAATTGTGTGCGGCAACGATATCATTGCTCATGGTGTTATTTATGCGGCACAACAGTCTGGTTTATCACTGCCAGAACAGTTGTCGATTGTCGGTATTGGGGATTTTCCCGGTTCGGCAGAGATTTCACCGGGGCTCACCACGGTAAGGATTCCCGCTAAACGTATTGGCCAGCTCGCCGCTGCGAACCTGGTTGAACGCAGTGAGAGTGAGCATGCAGAGTTTAGCTTAGATCAGGTTATCGCGACAAACTTAATCGTAAGGCAATCAACCACAGAGCCTCTTAAAAATCACGTGAGTATTGGGAACTCTGTGCCTGCAACCAGTTGATCGCCGCAAAGGCGAATCTTTAGCAATAAACTTTGGGAGTGTGTGGGTTGTCCATCAGAAAAGTGACGGTGTTGGGTGCAGGTTCGTGGGGCACAGCATTGGCGATGCAAATGGCGCGCTGTGGCACTGAGGTCAAGCTGTGGGGCAGGGATACCAGCCTCATGGTTCAAATGAAAGGTGCGCGTGAAAATACGCGCTATCTGCCAGGGGCTGCTTTTCCTGACAAGCTGCAAGTTGAACCGGATTGGGATGCCGCGTTAGACGGTACTAAAACTATTCTGGTTTCTGTGCCAAGCCATTCATTCAGAGAAATTTTATCGCGCCTGGCTGCCTATTTTGAGGGCAGCCATGATCTCGAAATCGCCTGGGCAACCAAAGGTCTTGAGCTCTCCACTGGGTTGCTGCCTCATCAAGTGGTCAAACAGGTACTTCCGAATTGTAAACGCTACGCAGTGTTGTCAGGTCCTACCTTTGCCAGAGAAGTCGGTCAGGATTTGCCCACGGCAATTACCTTGGCAGCCTCAGATGTGGAGTTTGCCGAGCAACTTGCTGCCTGCTTATCAACACCCTCTTTCAGAGCTTACACTTCAAATGATATTACCGGCGTCGAAGTGGGAGGGGCGGTTAAAAACGTATTGGCTGTAGGTGCTGGTTTGTCAGACGGGCTTGGGTTTGGTGCTAACGCGAGAGTAGCATTCATCACTCGCGGTTTAATGGAGATGCAACGTTTTGGTATGGCTATGGGTGCTAAAGCTGAGACCTTTATGGGTCTGGCTGGTATGGGAGATCTGGTACTGACCTGTACGGACAATCAATCACGTAATAGACGCATGGGTCTAGCACTTGCGGCTGGTAAGACAATAAAAGAAGCCGAAGCCGAAATTCAGCAAGTGGTTGAAGGTGTGCAAGCCGCTAAAGCCGTGTACGAACAAAGCGAGCGTTTGGGCATTGATCTACCGATTATCAAGCAAGTGTATCGCGTAGTGATAGACGGTGTTGACCCGCGTGAAGCAGTGAAAGAGTTGTTGGATCGCGCAACAGGCTCGGAAATTTAGCATAAATGGTTTTATTGGTTTTGCAGGGTTTACAGGTTTACAGGTTTACAGGTTTATAGGTTTACCAGTTTCTTAGGGGAAAGAACGTGTCTTCATTGAAAAGGTGTAAGGTCGAATGAGTGTAACGAGCCATTGAGAGATTCAGGCAATTCTAAATCAGTCGTTGTTATTGGTGCTGGAATCGCAGGCCTCACTGCCGCGTACTGGTTAAAAAAGGCGGGTTGTGCGGTGACTGTCCTTGAAGCAAGTGACCGGGTTGGTGGCAGGGTACGATCAGAGAATATCAGCGGTTTTTCAGTCGATATTGGTGCACAGTTTTTATCAACAAACTATTCAGTACTCTACGAGCTTACGGAAGATATTGGTATTGAAGGAGACATCAAAACGATCAGTCAATGGTCTGCTTTTATAAGAGGTAACAAGGTTCGCAAAGTTAATAGCCTCCGTCCGTGGACTATGCTGACATCTGGCTTACTTGGTTTAAGGGATTTTTTTAAGCTGACGAAAGGCACATTTAAGCTGCAACGCAATGCGACTGGCAAATCTCTTAGTGCTTATTCAGATTGGGCTGAGTTCGATGATGAGCTTGCTATCGACTGGATTTCTCGCACGTTCTCCGATTCGGCGCTCGACTATGTATTTGAACCCATAATGGAAGGGTTTTATTTTCAAGAACCCGAAACAATGTCTAGTGCATGGGCTGCGCTGGTTTGGAGTTTCGGCTCTCAAGGTTCGAGGGTGCAGGCAACCCAATCTGGTTTTGCATCCATACCCGAAGCCGTTGCCAAGCATCTTGATGTTAGGCTTGAAACCAGCGTCAACTCGGTAGAGTATGCAACAACAGGTTGCATTGTTAAAACAATGCGAAAATCAACGTCATCAGCATCAACTCGACCACCTCATGGTGAATACCATGCAGATTACGTCGTGCTTGCCACCACAGCTTCAGTGAGTAAAAATATATATAAGCCGGAAACGGAGATTGAAAACACCTTGCTGCAAACACCATACAGTCAGAATTTGATTCTATTTTTCCTGGTGCCTGATGGTCTTAAGCCTGAACAACTGTCTTCTGACATTTACGGTGTGTTGGTGCCACGAAAAGAACGTCAGGCCATTGCTGCTGTCGGTGTTGAATCTCGCAAACGTCGAAACAACAATGGATACAAAGCTGATATTCTGAGCGTGATGCTTAGCGACAGTATGTCCAGGGCGTATAATGAGAGAGAGCTAGACGCCGTCGTAGACGCCGTATCGGCTGAACTGAACACCCTGTTTTCGATTAATCCACAAGCTTTGACGCTTGTACATCACCATTTCTGGAACGAGGCTATGCCATTGTCACCCCTTGGCAGAAGTAATGCGATCAGACAATACAGGGAAGAGGCATTTCGACAGTCTAAGGTGCTACTAGCAGGAGACAACATGGGTGGTCCCTGTACCGAATGTGCGGCTGAGAGCGGGCGCTGGGCGGCTAATGCCATTATAGCCAGGATTTAAGCTGGGATTTATGGTGACGGGCTTTGCGTATGCGACAGTGAATTTGACAGCGAGGGCAAGTTTAGGCTTAATTCTGTCAGGAGCATGAATTTTAAGACCAAGGCAGGGCGTTTTTCATGTTGAGTTGGCAGGTTGTAGAGCTCTGAGACAAAACATCCGGAATTAAAATCATTACCAATCAAACATTAACATTTAAAAGGAAAAGCAGATGAAATCCATACAGAATTCAGCCATTGCTTGTGTTGCACTGTGCATGGCTTCGTTACCGGCTACCGCAGCGGAAAAAGTCAATATTGGTGTGCCTTCATGGACAGGTGCACAGGCTATTGCAAATGTGTTGGCGGAAGTGGTCAGAACACGTATCGGTGGCGAGGCTGAGCTGGTACCCGGTAACAATGCGACTATCTTCCAGGCGATGGATCAGGGTAAAGGGGATATTGATGTGCACCCTGATGTGTGGCTGCCTAATCAGGAAAGCTTCACTAATAAGTATGTAAAAGAAGCTGGCACCGTGCAGCTCTCCAGCAACCCTTACGAAGGTAATCAAGGCTTTTGTGTCAGTCAGGACTTTGCGAAAAAACAGAACATTACTGATATTGCTGATCTTGGCCGACCGGATGTTGCCGAACTGATGGATAGCGATGGTGATGGTAAAGGTGAGATGTGGATCGGTGCACCCGGCTGGGCGTCAGCTAATGTTAATCAGGTTAAAGTCCGTGACTACGGTCTAGGCGATTTTATCGAACCTGTTCGTGCAGAAGAGAGTGTCAAAACTGCACGGATCAAGGATTCAATTGCAAAAGGTGAAGGCTATGCTTTCTATTGCTATAAGCCGCATGCGGTCTGGTTTATGTTTGATGTCGAAATGTTGTCCGAACCAACCTATGAAGAAGCCAAGTACAAAATGGTGCAGCCATCTGATTCTGCTGACTGGTTTGAAGAATCATCTGTTGCAACAAAAGATGCACTGAAACAGGTTCAGATTGCCTGGTCGAAGTCATTAGCTGAACGCTCACCGGCAATTGCTGAATTTTTCGATGGCTTTTCTCTGACCGCTGAAGATGTCAGTAATTTTGCATTCGAAATATCGGGTAACGGTCGTGATGCTGGTGAAGTTGCAGCAGAATGGGTTAAGAACAACCCTGATCGTGTAGATGCATGGTTAGGTTTGTAAAAACGTTTTAAAAAAAGCGGTTTACTTGATGCACCGTGGGTAGCGATACAGAAAAGTATCGTTGCCCATGGCGTCAAGTTATACCGCACATCACACTTTAGCGGCCTTTATTAATAAGAAATTTTAAGACGGTTTGTATTATCAGATTTACTTATCTTTTGGTACTTTTGCCAATCGCGCTACGCACAAAAAGCCCTCTAT
>CALHRQ010000150.1 GCA_938038175.1 uncultured Granulosicoccaceae bacterium
TCGGAAACATCCAGAAGGCCGCAGGATAAATGGCCTGAGGTTTCCCTATGTTTGAAACTGAAAGCCTCATTGATTTTCATTGAGATACGCGTTATTCCTGCAAAGCCGTGTTGTGCCGTTTATTGGGTTATTTAAGAGATATTGAACAGGTGAAATATGCTTTTGGCCTTTTCTTTAAGCTTTGCAGCACGGGGTGTATCACTTAGTTTTAACCTTGATCGAAGTAATACAAATATCACGCCTAACTATAGTGAAACCATAGCTGCGCTCCAGAAACGGCAGGGTGGCAAGGGGCTATAATCATTATTCGTTATGAAAATAAGCTAAGGCAGGTAAAAACATCATTTGGAACCCATTTCTCGCTGACACAAGCGTTTGGCAAGTCTTCTCGATATCTGGACGATATGTATATTATTAGAGACTTTCTGCACATTGAACTCCGGATGAAGCTGATAAAGTGGAAAATGGTTTTCAAATTAAGGATCAACGGTATGTTTTTAAGTGTAAGACGGTTTTGGGTGCTCGCAGCTGCAACAACAATGGTTGCATCCTGTGCACAAGTTTCCGGCGTTAAAAATGCGGTAACAGACGTTACTACCGCAGCGGTAGCCGATAACGTCGAGTCTGTTACCCTGCGCGAACAAGACAAGGCATTTACCCCACAATTCGGCCCGGTCGAATTTGCTGATGCATTTGGTAGCCGGGAGACAGGACCACACGGTACCTACGGTAAGTTTCCGGGCGGTTTCGAAACACCAGCTCACATCCACTCTCACGGCTACCGTGCAGTGGTTCTGCAAGGAGAAATGACTAACCCATTTGATGGTGAGGCCAACCCACCGGTTATGTCACCTGGCTCTTTCTGGTCCGTTTCTGCTGGAGATAACCATACAACGGCGTGCGTCTCTGAGACACCGTGCGAGTTCATGATGTGGGGTAACCAGAAATTCGATTTCATTGCTGATGGCAATGATTCGACCGTGGTCAGTGACATCGTGAGTTCAGTTACTTTGCGCGAGGAAGATAAAGCCTTTACTCAGCAATTTGGCCCAGTGGAGTTTGCGGATGCATTTGGTAGTCGGGAAACAGGGCCACATGGTACATTTGGCAAGTTTCCAGCAGGTTTTGAAACGCCCGGTCACACGCATTCACATGGGTACCGCGCCATTGTATTAAAAGGTGAGATGACTAATCCATTTGATGGTGAAGCAAACCCACCAGTCATGCAGCCAGGCTCATACTGGTCGGTAGCAGCAGGTGCTGAGCATACAACGGCTTGCGTATCAGATACGCCTTGTGAATTTCTGATGTGGGGCGATAGAAATTTTGACTTTATTGCATCGCAGTAGTTGTTACTGTTCTGTCTTTAAAAAGCTAAGCGCAGGGTCTTTGCGCTTAGCTTTACGATAAATTGGCAAAGATACGTTACCCCGAGGGGTCCTCCGCTTTTGTCCTTTGCCGGCATTGTGTAGGTGTTTCCCCAAACATGGAATGAAATGCTCGCGTAAAGGCAGTAGCCGATTGGTATCCGTGGGCAAAGGCTATTTTTTCGATAGATGCATTGCTATTTGTCACGGCGGATTTTGCTTTTAACAGTTTCCATTGTGTGGAATATGATCCTGCGGATTGCCCTACCAATTCTTTAAAATGCTTTGAGAAAGAAGAGCGCGACATTCCGGTCTTGGCAGCCATACCATCAATGGTCAATTGATTGTTTACATCGTTGTGAATCGCCGCTATTGCATGTGCAATGCGTTTATCACTGAGTCCGCGAAAAAACCCCGATCGTTCTTCGGCGTGTTCGAAATAGCTACGCAGGATAGTCACCAGTAGCCCGTCAGACAATCGCCGAGTGATAACATCACTGCCGGGAGCATCGTTGTTAGATTCGTGAATGATGAGTTTAACCAGACTGAATAGCTGATCTTTAGCTGGAAGTTTTTCGCGTCGAATCAGCACCATCTCTGGTAATTCCTCCAGCATCGGATGCGAATATTCGAAATCGTATTCAAAATGCCCGCAAATCATACGCGTTGCCTGTGTACCTTCCGTGAAGGGCTCCCGACCTTCATTCATCGCCTGAATAACGTCAGTGCCTTCCATTGGCGTGCAGTCGGTGGTATCGCCAATAAGATGAGAGGCGCCTCTGGGGAAAAACACAATATCACCCCCTTGTACCGTGCTGGTTGTGCCTGCATGCGTCACGATCGCAGTTCCTCGCACCAGAATATGAAATTGTGCAAAGCCTGTGTTAGACACATCCATACACCACGGGCCAAGGAAGTCTTTCTGGAAATACACTGAACTTTCCACACCGACAAGTTCAAGTACATCACTAAATGGGTCTGGCATGGTTAGCGAGTATTCTGGACAATTCGAAGCGTGGTTAAAGTATACCCCTAGAGTAGGTATGCTGAGGTTGAAACAGGCAACTCATGTAAAATTCAATTGTGCCTGCTTAAGATTTCAATCATCCCATTCCACGTCAAAATGTGTAACGATTTTTGTAATCTGTTCCTTGGTCAATGCTAGAGGGCTCATACCCCTGGTTAGTAACGCTAGCCGTGCAGTATCTTCAAGTTCTTCCACAGCATTACATGCGGCTTCAACATCCTTGCCCGCTACCACAGGGCCGTGATTGGCAAGCATAACCGCTGTACGCTTCCCCGCCAAACCACGAACAGCTTTTCCCATGGCTGGATCGCCGGGTAGAAAAAAAGGCAATAGCTTTACTTTCCCGAGCTTCATGATGGAATAAGGTGTTAGTGGCGGAAGAAAATTATCTGTGTTTGCATCAGGTAACATGGAAAGCGCTACCGAATGGCATGAATGTAAGTGAACGACAGCGCCTGCTGTAGAACGCGTATCATAAAATGCGGAATGTAGAGACATCTCTTTGGTTGGTTCATCGCCACTAATCAGGTTTCTCTCCACATCAAATCGACTGAGTCGTGCAGGGTCTAAACGTCCGAAAGAGGTGCCTGTAGGTGAGACTAACAAACCGCCATCTGATGTGCGCGCTGATATGTTGCCCGTTGAACCACCTGTCAGTCCACGATCAAATAGCGACTTCGCTAACAGACAAATATGCTCGCGTAACTTTGTTTCATTAACCATTTTGTCTCCAGTTCTCATTATGCTCAATCCAATGCGTTCCGCGCATTGATAAGCCTATTTTTTTGCATAATATAGTCAGCCACCTTGACCGTATAGCGTTTGTCAAACAACCTTTTTCTTACGTCAGTACACGCCTCGTGCATCAATCCGCCAGATATTTGTAAGGGTGCTACCACGCACAGCATGAATATAATCAAAAAGATTGATGGTGGGGTCGCTATGTGGAACAGACAACTCAACAAGTGATCCCAAAGGCAAAATTGGTTGACACATCAGACACCCATGTTCATCGCTGGTTGGTTTAAACGTTGCGTTGTCTGGCGCTCCTCGAGTTGGTCGCGGTGAAACGCCGTATTGATTTGCAAAACGTTTGTTGCCAGCATCCATAGTTACGAAGCTATCACCGTTTGCGCTGATCACTCGGCTGGCCACAAATAAAGAAGGTTCAAAGGGATTGCCGGATCCGGCTGCGTCATACTCGATAGCACTGTATTCTTCATCCATAAAAAGATAAGTTCCCCATTGGAGTTCGGTCAATGGCTGGCTATTTATGTCCAGCATAAATGTCCCGGTGCTGCCGCCAGTGCATCTTATTTCTGTTAAATTCGCAGCCTCTCTGATGGCTTTCTTAAATTGATCGGCTCTTGATTCGGCTTCTCGAGCAGCTTCTCTGCGCTTTGTTAAATTCTGCATGTGTGACAGTTGGCCAGCATAGGTTTGAATGCCTTCGAGGTTTAAATTCTTCGCATCAAGCAACTGCCTGGCTAGCTCGGTTGCATGTTCAACACTACTGCAACCTGATCGTTGGCGACCCATGTCTATATCAATCAAAATGTTTAATTTATTCTGATTAGTACACAGTCGATTTAAGGGTTCGATAATTTCTAGGCTATCGATGACAACACTTAGGTTCACACCAGTATTCAGCAAGGCGTTTATACGTTCAATTTGTTTGTTCGTGCAAAATGTTGAAGTGATGAGTAAACGATCGAATCCAGCTTCAGCGAAAACTTCTGCCTCACCGATACTCGCCACGCAAAAGCCCTCGGCACCCCATGATTTTTGGAGCTTGGCAATGCCGACACACTTGTGAGCTTTTAAGTGAGGCCAGAGCTCTTTACCCGATTGCTTTGCGTAACGAGCCGCAGTCGCAATATTATTTTCAAGCACATCAAGGTCAACAAGCAGGCAAGGGGTTTCCAGCTGCAGCCTACCTTCTGCCATACCCAGTAAGTGAGCGTTATTGCAAAAATTTTTTTTAAGAGTCATTCAACCGAGCACTTCCTGAAAATCAAGGTATTCAGACGATAATGATCCACGTGCTAACTACTTAATCTATATTTTCTAACAAAGGAAATGCACTGTGTAGCGCACTCTCATGATGTAACGCATCAACAGATCGAACATAAGATGGGTTCAACTGTGCGCCGTTTTTAACGCCCAGCAGTCCAAGTGCAGTGCGATACTCTAATTCGAGTAAGCTTAGCATTCGCTCTATGCCATCGGCTCCAGCTGCTGCCAGGGCATAGCACATGAGGCGACCGAGACCGACAGCGTCGGCGCCAAGCGCAATCGCTTTTGCGATATCGGTGCCTCGTGAGAATCCTCCGTCAACCAGCACAGTCGCTCTCCTATCGACGGCCTCCACTATTTCAACCAACGCCGAGGTGGACCCTATTGAGTGGTCTAACTGTCGACCACCATGATTGGAGACGTAAATTGTATCAACACCATGCTCAATAGCCAGTAGCGCATCCTCGGCTGTGGATATACCTTTCAAAACCAATTGATTGCTAAAGTTGTTTCGAATACGCTCTATATCCTTCCAGTTTAGTGATGCCTGGAAATGGGCGAAGTCACCTTCTCCTTTTGCACGCCAGGGTTTTACATATCGTCCCGCAATGTCACGCTCTCTGCGGCTATAGATGGCAGAATCCACGGTGACACAAAACGCTGGCAAGTTCAGTGCACTGCAGCGTTCGACTAAATGGTCAACACCGGCTGCATCTTTACGTGCGTACAACTGAAAAACCAGATTAAGATTCTCTGTTTGTTCTAACAGGGCTTCTGGTGTCCAATCGGATACGGAACTTAGCAGCATTGGTATACCAAAGTTATCTGCAGCCGTAGCAACTGCCAGCGCACCTTTAGGATCCAACACTTCCAGTCCACCGACAGGGCATAGAAAAACCGGCAATCGGGAAAAGTTACCGAAAACAGTTGAAGAGCAATCGATAGCGCTAACATCGTTAAGAACACGAGGACGTAAGGCTAAGGAATCAAGCGCTTTACGATTTTGTCGCACCGTGGTTTCTGTTTCAGTGCCCCCCATGATGTACGCCCAGGCACTATCCGGTAATTTGAAACGAGCAGCACTGACGAATTCATGAAGCGTTAAGAATTGTTCTTGGGTTGAAGAACTCATAGGAAATTTAGGACTTATTTACAAAATTGATAGAGGCATTGAGTATCGAAAACACGTTAAATCACAGCTGTGGTGCCGGTTCGAAATAGCCCGTCTCTTGCATCAGCTATCTATTTCCCTGCATCACTGCGAGTGCTTTAGTAAAGAAATCTCTTGACCCGAAATTCCCAGACTTTAATGCGAGTGCAATGGGTTCATCGTTTCCGACCTGAAGCACAGGCACACCAGGATCAATTTCGGGACCGATAAGCATGGCTTCGGCATTGAGTGAATCAGCGACAGCTTGCGCCACTGCACCTGAGGTTTCACCACCTGCAACCACCAAGCGCTTATATCCCTGGTCGAGCAGGCGATAGGCCGTATCTGCAAAAAGTCTGTCAAGTTTTTCAGACACTATTTCACGTCCATATTGATTTTGTATGGCGCTAACAGCGTCGGGTGATCCGGATGAGTAAACCAAAGGATAGGTGTCGGAGTGTGTGTTAAAAAATTCCAACAACTGCTCGGGGCCAGTTTCGTCTGACATCACTTTTGATACATCAATCGAAAACGTTGGGTGGTTGAGAGCGTGTTCTTCTATTTGACCACGCGTAGCCGCTGAGCAGGAGCCGACCAGGATAGCTGCCGAACCAGTGACTGGCTTTATTGTTGATTGTCGCGATTGCGCATGTCCACTACGAATAAAGTTACGCGGAAGCCCTGTGGCAACCCCAGAACCGCCCGTAACCAGTGGCGCGTTGGCGACAGCCTCTCCAATGGTTAAGAGATCACTGTCTGTTGTTGCATCGACAACACAGAACCGGTGCCCACTGGTAGCGGAGGTGTGCAGTGCTGACTTGACCGCAGCAACCCCTTTATCAACAATCATCTTATCAACATGCCCAACCGTGCCTTTACACTGCATGCCAAGCCAGCGACGGATATCAGGATCTGTCATCGGTGTTAAAGGATGATGTTCCATACCACTTTCGTTCAGCAGTTTGTCGAAGACAAATAAATGGCCTTGATAGACAGTGCGTCCAGCCGTAGGAAAAGCAGGGCAAACCACCACAGCATTGTCATTAAGCTTCTCGGCTAGCGCTTCGCCAACCGGTCCAATATTGCCCTCAGAGGTTGAATCAAAGGTTGAGCAGTATTTGAAAAGTATTTGTCGGCAACCCTGTGCCAGCAACCAGTCAAGTGCCGCACACGATTCCTGTATGGCTTCTTCAACTGGCGCAGATCGACTTTTCAAAGATATAACACCAGCATCTATATTATCTGGAGCGGGCTTTTTGGGAATGCCTGAAAATTGGGCTGTTGATAGTCCGCCTTCCGGCTCGACACCTTTTGCTAATGTATTAGCGATGTCACTGGCACCCGTAAAGTCATCTGCAATGACGCCTATTAGCATGGTGTTACCTTAGTTCCAGAGTGTTGGATTACGCTTTTAAGTTTCTCAATCGCTGTTTCGGGGCTGCTCAGGACGGGTAGATCGGTGTTCGCTCTTACGGCGTCCACTGCCCGAGCCATCGAAAAATGTGCAAGTAGAATGACATCGGCGTTTTTTACTGTGGCAGCGGTTTCAGCTATGATGCGGTTGTGGGCATCAACGTCATTGTTTTCCACGGCCTCCCGAGCTCCCTCTGCATATACTGATTGAATCTTCGCTGACGACTCTTGTTTCGCTACTTCTTCGCGAAACTCCTGCTCCATCCCTTGCACAGCAGGTGTGAAGGTGTAGATCATGGCGATGCGATCTCCCAGGGAGCAGGCCTTTTCAAACATGGCTTCGTTTGGTTTTAGTACCGGTAGTTCAGACGACGCATTGGCCTGCTCAATAGCTTCGCCAAACGCTGAACAAGTGTAGAGAATTCCGTCAGATCCGAGCCCTTCAGCGTGGCGTGACAACGAAATAATACGCTTTGACAACTCTTCAGTGAGATGTTGATTTTTTCGCCGATCAATGGCGAGTGATTCGTCCAGCACAGAAATGTATTCGACGTTTGGCCAGTGCGTGTTACACGCAGACTCTATCGGATCGATGGCAATCCTGGTAGCGTGTATAAGCGCTATACGGATAGCATCAGTCACTGAATTGTCTCTGGAATCTTTGGGCACGTGATTCTGTTGTCATTAGAATCTTGTTTAACAGTAAGCACCATTTTTTTCTTGTTTAATTGATTTCTTGCTTAATTGACAAGAGAATCGGCGACCATTTTTCCAAAGCTGTCTGTATTAACCCTACCACCAAGGTCTCGGGTACGTTTTGCAGGGTCATCGAGCACTGCATCCACTGCATCAGCAATGGCTTTTCCAGCGTCCATCAGTGGCGCGCTTTCTCGTTGTTCACCCAGCCAAGACAACATCATGGCCGCAGACAAAATCAATGACGATGGATTGGCTATGTTCTTTCCAGCAATATCTGGTGCGGAGCCATGCTGAGCTTGTGCGCAACAAAGACCGGTTTCGGCATTGGCGTTGATAGAACCTGCAAGGCCTAGAGAACCAGACAACTCGGAAGCCAAATCGGACAGAATATCGCCGTAGAAGTTAGTCGCAACCACAACGTCATAGGTCTCTGGTTTACGCACTAGCAGAGCGGCAAAGGCGTCCACGATCAGCTCTTCTGTTTCGACCTCAGGGAAGTCTTTTGCCACGTTGCGAAAACATTCAAGGAATAATCCATCGGTCATCAAGAAAGAGTTGGCTTTGTGAATAGCGGCCACTTTTTTTCGGCGTTGCATGGCCAGTTTAAACGCTTCCCTGCAAATTCGTGTGGATGCATGTCGTGTAATCTTTCGCACAGATAAGGCCATATCAGGGTCGGGCATCATCTC
>CALHRQ010000151.1 GCA_938038175.1 uncultured Granulosicoccaceae bacterium
TTCCATAAAAAAATAATGGAATTAGGTAAGTTCGTTAGCAATCAAATTATTAGATCTGATAATAATTATCTATTGACGACATGTAATTTATACAAAACGGTTTATATACTTTTTTTTAAAGAAGCTAAGGAACTCAAATTGTTATTTAACTTTTTGACAAGTACATTACATCGCTACTTCTTACCCTCAACACACCAAATACTGCCAATTATTTTTCATTCACTTTCTGCCGTATATTCCTGGATAAACGGCTAATCTTTACTTTTATATAGAACGCTTATATATTTAGTTTTACTGTTTAAAGCAGATTATTGATAGCCAGAATTTAAAAAATCAAAAATAGATATTGATATGTAAGCGATACACAGAACACATGTTGATTAAGCCTACCCGGTTCGAAAAAAACATGGTCTTCCTTTTTAACCGGAAGACAAACTATGTAGTGGTCAGGAAAAACCGGTCGCAGTTTTACCTGACCACTACAATCTGGTTTTTGATCGCCATTTAAAGGTAACGAAACTCGTTGTGTAAAGGAGTAGTTAAAGCCAAACATTAAAACCAAAAAATAGAATGCTGCCAACGCATTCTGTTTGGGGCAAAGGTTTCAACGGATTAATGCCGATGTCGATCACTAAACCTGTGTAAGAGCGGCTAGCGCTTCACGGCTATTGATCGTCGGCTAATGGCGCAGCGCATGGTTGATGGTTGATGGTTGATGGTTGATGGTTGATGGTTGATGGTTGATGGCTGATGGCTGATGGCTGATGGCTGATAGCTGATAGCTGATAGCCAGCATGGTATCCTAAGTACATTCTGTGCACCTAGCCTCCTCCCTCGCTACAAAGCCACGGCATGCCAAATAACAAGCGACATTTCCTCTACCTCAATGTGGGTCACTTCCTGGACCACTTTTTTATGCTGGTATACGCTTCCGCTGCGGCGCTGCGCTTAAGTAATGAGTGGAACTTAAGTTATGCAGAGCTCATTCCCTATGCAACACCCGGATTTATCGCTTTTGGCGTTTGCGCAATTCCAGCTGGTTGGATTGCTGACAAATGGAGTAGAGAAGGCATGATGGCAATCTTTTTCGTTGGTATCGGGCTCAGCTCGGTACTGGCTGGTTTTGCGGACAGCCCTTTTCAAATGGCCATGGCATTAACGGCTATTGGAGTGTTTGCAGCGATCTACCATCCCGTTGGTCTAGCCATGGTTGTCCAGGGGAAACAAAAAACCGGTTTACCACTTGCTATCAACGGCGTGTTTGGCAATCTTGGCGTCGCCTGCGCCGCATTAATAACTGGCTTCTTTATTGATGCGTCTGGTTGGCGGCTCGCGTTTGTTCTCCCTGGGACTATATCAATACTAATCGGATTACTTTATATACGTTTTATAACCTCATCCAACCAATATACTAATCAGGCTCCAGATACATCAGACGCTAGTGCAGCTCCGCCACCTGCAACTCCGGAATATACCCACAAAAGGCTTATGACCATATTTGCTGTTATATTCTTTACAACAGCAATGGGCGGGCTCATCTTTCAAAGCACCACTTTCGCATTACCTAAGATACTCGATGAGCGCTTTACCGACCTTTCAATCAGCGCAACGCGCATAGGACAGTTTGCTTTTTTGATCTTCGCTGTGGCGGCCATGGGACAATTAATAGTGGGTTTCTTACTTGACCGTTTATCACTCCGTCTTGTTTTCTCAAGCGTTGCATTAATTCAAGCGATATTTTTTGCTGCTATGACACAGGTATACGGGATGACAGCACTACTGATTGCAATAGCATTTATGCTAGCTGTATTTGGTCAAATACCAATAAATGATGTGTTGGTTGGGCGCATCACCAAAAGTGCGTGGCGAAGCCGAGCTTATGGCATGCGCTATGTTGTTTCGTTTTCGGTGATGGCCACAACAGTCCCCTTTATTGCCTGGACACACGCTAAATGGGGCTTTGATGCTTTGTTTATGATTTTGGCCGTTACGGCTATGAGTATATTTCTGGCAACGCTGCTTTTGCCTAAGCTAAAGCAGCTGTAGCAAGCCAACGTTCTATTCTAGCCCTCTCTTGATGGGATAGTCAGTCCCCGCTCACTGGCAGGTCGAGCCATACAACGTTCCCACCAACCCATCACATTAGGCAATGAGCTGAAACCCAGAGCTTCATCTGCTTTATAAAATACCTTGGCCGCGCGTATCCATGGCCATATCGAAATATCTGCAATACTGTAGGTGTTTCCTACCAGGTACTCTCTGCCAGCAAGATGCTTTTCAAGCACAGCCAACAGACGACGGCCTTCGTCCTGATAGCGCTGCCTTGGCCTTGGGTCTTCGATTTCGCTGCCAGCAAATACACTGAAATAACCGTATTGACCTAACATAGGGCCTACCCCTCCCATCTGGAACATTAGCCATTGCAATACTTCCGCCCGCTGCAAGGGGTCAGCTGGCAACAGCTGGCCAGATTTTTCAGCAAGGTAAATAAGGATTGCACCCGATTCCCAAAGAGCCAAAGCTTTACCGTCCGGGCCATTGGGGTCGATAATGGCCGGAATCTTATTATTAGGGTTGAGCGCTAAAAATTCTGTTGTGGTGGTTTCGTTTAACTTAACCGTATGAGCTTCATATGGCAGACCGATCTCCTCTAGCGCAATCGATACCTTAACACCATTGGGCGTAGGGAAAGAATACAACTGAAGAATATCTGGATTGCTCGCAGGCCAGCGGCTATTGATCTTGTGTTCACTGAGAAATCCCATTAATTTTATCCTCGTTGAAATGCTTTTTAAACGTATGGCGTTTAAGGTCTATCTAAAACAGTGCCTCTATTTACATTATTGATACTTTGTATCGATGCTACAAGTACCTGGCTTCTATCGTTATACCGAGAGCAAAGCCATAGCGCTTGTAATAATACGGCATACAAAGCGAGATTATGGAAATCGACAAAACAAAAACAACCCATGGTTTAACTTTTAGTTGTATTAGCAACCCATCAATTATCCAGTAAACAATGGCCACAACCGGAAAATTCAATACCCCGACAATCCAGAATCAGGCTTTATGTCCTGTTATCTCTCCAAGCTTGAAAAAGTACAGAATCGGCCAGACCAGGAACCAGATCAAGCTTGCCAGTATAAAGCGCTTGTAAAATGGTTTTAAAAAATCGGTGCTTTCTGTTAGCTTACCATCTGAATCTGGCTTACTCATAGTGGTGTCATTTTCTATCGTATTTGCCAAGACATTGCTTCGCTTAATCTTATATCCGTATAGCCAAACAGAATCAAGACCAAATTACGTAAGTTCAATAATTGTGAATAGCTACGACATCCATCTTCAGGTACACCCAAATCGAAAGCCAGACACGAGTAATCAAATTATCCAACACCTGCTAGCTGACTTAGCTTACTAACTGCAGCTGGTAGTAGTTGTTTCCACCACTATCCAGAAGGGTTGTCTTCATCCTAAAACCCGCCGCATCAAAAATTGCCTGATAACGATACAAGCCGAGCGAAATGCATTCATGGCCCGTAATAAGATCCTGCCACCTACCAGACTCAATCGGCGCAGTCAGCAAACAATGGCCACCTGGAGCAAGAACATTTGCAATGCTCATAACCAGTGAGGCCTGATCACTTTCGTTGAGCATGAACAGCAGGCCAATAGCAATCGCAAAATCGTATTGGCGATTAAAGAAGTCCCAGTCCTGCACTCGGGCGCATTGGACAGGAATGTGTGGGAAGCGAGACTGGAAGCTTGACACCAACCTGGGCGAGCCATCAACAGCCCACAAACGAAAGCCAGCGTTATCCAGAATCCTTGATACGGGGTAACCGCCACCGCAGCCAAGCTCTACCCCAGCGGCGCCTTTTGGCAGTTGCATGCTCCATTGCTCAACGATCGAAGAGCCGATAGAAGACTTGTCCCGACTGAGCAAAAAAGACTGCGAATTGCGATCATACGCTTCTTCAGCGCCAGTCACGATAGGCAAGTGGAGATCAAGTCAGTGCTTAATTAATTGCTTCGGCTTCGGTTAGGAACACGCACTTACGCTGCACCTTCATATTCAGGAGCTGTTTTAGCACCGGTTATATAAGCAACAACATCCTGGCCATCAGTTTCTTCCTTTTTTAAATTAGCCACGATACGGCCACGACGAAACACCACGATGCGATCAACGAGATCCATCACCTGACGCATATTGTGGCTGATTAAAATCAATGGTTCGCCAGCCTCTTTTAAGGTGCGGATAATATTTTCTACCTGCTCTGTTTCCTGCACACCCAGGGCGGCCGTTGGCTCATCCATAATTGTCAGCTTGGATGGGAAAGTCGCCGTTCTTGCAATGGCCACACACTGGCGCTGACCACCTGACATATTGCGAATGGTATTACGAATGTTCGGGATCTTTACTGCGGTTTTTTCAAGCCCTGCCAAGGTGGCTTCGCGCATGCCTTTATAGTCCAGAAATCGAAACGGACCTAACCAATCAAGCTTGGTTTTTTCACGCCCAAGAAACAGGTTATCTGGAACATCCAGATCATCTGCCAATGCAAGCGTTTGGAAAACCGTTTCGATGCCTGCTTCGCGTGCCTGAATTGGACCCGAGAAATGAACCTCTTTACCATCAAAAATAATGGTGCCGCTGGTGCGTTGTTCTACACCCGTTATTTGCCGTACAAAGGTGGACTTCCCTGCACCGTTATCGCCCATGATCGCAACATGCTCACCTTTATGCAGCTCGAAATTCGCATCCGTTAACGCATGCACACCACCATAATGTTTGGTGAGGCTTTTAGTTTCTAAAATGATATCGCTCATTGCCAGCCTCTCTTAGGTGCGCGTTGCGGCACGTTCCTGCCGCACCTTATCAAGCACAACAGCACTGATTATAATGGCGCCCATTGCCATCAACTGAAAGTACGCATCCAGTTTTATGTAGGTAAAACCCGATTGGATAACACCAAACACCATTGCACCCAACACGGTGCCTATAATGGAACCTCGCCCACCCGTTAAACTGACACCGCCAATTACGGCCATTGCGATTGCGTACAACTCATAAAAAATACCCATACCAGACTGTGCTGTCAGGTTTTTCGAACTTAAAACAATTGCCGCAAACGCAGCCAGCATGGATGCGATCATGTACACCAGCACTTTATGCCGCTGCACATTGATCCCCGACATGCGTGCTGCATCTTCATTGGAACCAATAGCGTAAGTGTGTTTGCCATACAGCGTGTATTTAAGAATGATATGGAACACCACCGCCAAGCCGATAAACCAGTACACCGGCATCATGCCTGCACCTATTTGCGTATAGCCCTCGGTTGGGAAAGACACAGGCTTACCCCGTGTCCAAGCTTGTGCAAGCCCTCGGCAAATCAGAAACATGCCCAATGTGGCAATAAAGGGTGGAATTTTTGTGAAGGCAATCAGGGTACCGTTAATGGCACCAATAATTGCCCCGAATATAAGCCCGACAATAATCGGTATTAGCACCGGCAAATCAAACGCCCATTGGCCAAAAACAGCTTTAGGATTGGGGTTGCCATTAACCAATTCGGTTTGTGCAAATGACATAACGATCATGGCCGTTGCACCCACCAGCGGCCCGGATGATAAGTCGATACCGCCAGAGATAATAACTTGTGTCACCCCTAATGCAATGATCCCGATGATCGATACTTGCAGGATAATAATGCGCAGACGCGCTTCATTAAAAATCGAATCAAAACGGCCGCGAGAATCAAACAGGAAACTTTGATCATTCATGTAGGGCAGTGTTTGCCCGAGGATTTCAAATATAGCGATGATGACAATCAGAGCGATAAAAATATTCAGCTCATTGGGCCAGCTGCGTTTTTTCTCATCGAACTTTAGCCCACCGGTGCCGTGTTTTGTTTCAGCCATATCAGTTTTCTGCCGTTGCCATTATTGCCAGGCATTACTACCGCCTACCTGGAGTACTGCTGCTTTAGTAATGAGTTGTGATCAATGTCGAAGACTACACCGATCACCCCTGATGCCCACATAGTTATACTCGTATAAATAAATATGAGTATAAGTGCTCATACCATGAAAAAAGGCAGCCAATAAATGGCTGCCCTCTTCTTCATTAAAGCATCCTGAACTAGTTCAGGAAGTCTTCAACGTTTTCAGGCGTAACCAGCTTGAATGGAATGAAGACTGTCTTGTCAACAGACTCGCCATTTGCCAGCTTAATAGCCGTGTCGATAGAACCTGCGCCTTGGCCAGCAAGATCCTGGAATACAGTGACGTCCATTTCGCCAGCTTGCATTGAAACCAGCGCATCAGGCGTAGCGTCAACACCACCAACGACAACGTCATCCATAGAGATACCAGACGCTTTCATTGCCTGGATAGCACCGATAGCCATTTCGTCGTTGTTACCGAACACAGCATCAAACGGCTCGCCAGATGCGATCCAGTTAGTCATCATGTCTTGTGCTTCGTCACGAGACCAGTTAGCCGTTTGCTCATCGATCAATGTGATGAAGTTACACATATCCATACCGATAACATCGTGGAAATCTTTTGAGCGCTGCACAGCTGCCTGGTTAGACAGACGACCCATCAGCATGTAGGCAGTCGCACCGCCTGACTTACCTTGAGCACGCAGGTCTTGACACATACGAAATGCAGCCAAAGTGCCTGATTCGATTTCGTTTGACGCCACGAAAGCCTGACCTTCAGGCAAAGTGGCCATATTGCCTGGTTGACGGTTTACGTAAACCATAGGAATACCAGCAGAATTAGCTGCATTGGTCATAGCTTCTGTTGCGTCTGTATCAACCGCATTAACAATAATGGCATCAACACCAGAAGCGATAAAGTTATTGATTTGGTCGAGCTGACGCGCCACATCTTCCTGCGCATCTTCCATTTGCAGTTCAACACCTTCCAGGGATTCAAGGTGAGACGTCATGCCGTTACGCATAATAGTCAGACCATTGTCGTCGAAGTTTGCTATTGAAACACCGATAGTGGTCGCCAACGCGGGACCGCTAACAAATGCAGCAAAACCTGCGGCTAAAAGTAGAGTCTTCTTCAT
>CALHRQ010000152.1 GCA_938038175.1 uncultured Granulosicoccaceae bacterium
CCTCAATTCCAACAGCATTACTTACAGCAATGGCTGACATTTATTTACTCCAAAAAAATAATGTATACAAGAATCCATCAAGCTTGTCCTTGGACTAACAGCCGAAACAGAAAACGAATATGAACTTCGTCTAGAGCTATTGCAGGAAGAATTACAAGAAGTACTAAAACCCGAGGGCTATACGAGCTCGTAGGTACAATTCAACAGCCATGCCGTACGGTCATCCCCGTTTTCCCGGCCAGCTTCAATTGCCTTAATCTTTTTTACCAGTTTGTCTGCTGGTACAGGTTTAGAGAACTAATGCCCTTGTATGTACTGGCAACCGATTTTCTGCACTTTCTCCATCTGAGCTTTTTCCCCTTCTGCTACTGCTTTTAAATCCAGCGACCTTACCATGTGCACAATTTACTTTTCTACAAAGCGTGTCTAATGTTCGCGTGGCATGATGCTCATCTGATGATCAAAAAAGTGTAACCCCAAAATACAAACGGGCTCGCATCACGATTACTTATTTTCTAAATTTTCCCAGTGAATTAATAATAAAACTGACCAAACAAACGTGGCCATAATTGTTGAAATAAAAGCCATAGGATAGACGGCATTACCTATATATTCATATTCCAGCCAGCGCTTCAGCTCAGTCTTTATCGCATTCAGATTTAAACCCATTCCATCCACATAGTTATCCAAGGTTACCAATAGTAGAAACACTGCATAGCCAAGAACAACTGAAGCGAATGGTAAGCAGAACCAGTGGACAATTCTTAAGCGACGCCGACACACAAAAATAAGCAACAGCATAAAAGGAAACTGCAAAATTAGCAGTGTTTTCCCAATTAGCCCTGCCAAACTATAGTGTGCAATCTTTAACCAAGAGAAAGAAACGTATGATCTACTTTGGGTAATATGAAGGATGTGTGCTTGGTATAGAAAACTGAAGATAAGCGTATCGATAACTATATAAGCGATCCACCAGAAAAACAGGTGCCAGAGCTTAACATTTACACCGCTTACACTATTGATATTCATCTCCCACTGATACTCATCTCCCACGCCATGGCTCGCCCGCGTTGATTCTTACGAGTGCTTGGCCCAATGTAATTCGATCGTTTACATTGGTATAGTCGAAGTCTTCATCAGGCCAATAGTGTTGAATTACAGTGTGTGTATCTTCATCTACGAAACCAAAGGTAACAGCAATAAGTCCAGATGGGCCAGTATAATTAAGTAAACCATTGAGGTTTTCTTCGACCACATCGCGATCACTAGCCAAATCACCCACAAAATATCCTTCAGTTAGCGCCTGTAATTCATGTTGTTCTCGAGCTACAAGCTGTAGATCCAACTCCAAACCCGAGAGTTGGACACCACAGGTACCAGGTGGAGCGACTGGGTCCGTGCCATTAAGACTCTCACCAAAATACAGACTTAAGAATGTCTGCACATTTAACTCTGCCAAGCCAAGACCAGCATGATTAATATAATCTACTGTCTCTTCGTCAACTATATTAAATAAATCTGGCAAGAAATCATCAATTGTTCCCAGCGCATCACCCTCATTAACCTGTGACGCAGCTAAAAACCAATTTGCCTGCCTCTCACTTTCAGACCCATTCAGCGTTTGATGTACCCATAGATAAAAGTCGCGCCTGTCATCAAATCCAGCTAGATTGTTTTCTACCCAGTTATGAATAGCGATTGGATCCCCATTAAGCGCTTGCATCGTATCCAGAGACATACTGTCTCCAGCAGAGAACAGCCCAAACGTGTCGGTATTGCTCAGCGGGTTCAGCATTGCATAGGCGTAGGTGTTTTCACCACCCAAAAGCCCAATTGGATCGCTGGTCAGATAACGTCCAGTAGCCGGGTTATAATCGCGGAAGTAGTTATAGTTTGTACCGGTCTCCTGGTCAGCATACTGTCCAGGCAGGCGTAAATTTAACTCAGCCGATTCTAGCGTGATGGTTGCTTCACCAAACGGGGTATAGGATGCTGCCCACACAGCTTTCGCTTCGCTGTTGCTCATTACGGTGGGGATACCAAGATTATCTGTGTGTATTGAATAAACCACATCGCCAGACAATTGAGCAACAGGACGATGGCCTTCAAGGTAGATGTACTGAACGCTAACCTCCCCTGAGCTTTTAATTTCAGCGCTAAGCACATTATTGTCGTATAAAAAATAACTTGTTGTAGGCGCTCCTTTAGATGGATAAAGCGTCTTGCTGATTCGCTCACCAAATCCGTTGTACGCATAGCTGGCTATCTTTACGCCCCCTCTGAATACTTGTAACGGCCGTCTTTCAGCATCGTAGATATAGCGGAATTCGCCGGTTTCATGCGGCATGCCACCCGCTAGATACATCCATTGTTTCGTCAACCCGGATACCATGTCTTGCGATTCGATGAGCCGATTACCGCTGCCTTTTTCTGCATAACGGTATTCCGTACCGCTAATACTATCGCTGGCTTTGTCACGGACATAACGAGCACGCCGGTTTCCCAACTGATCGTATTCGTAACTGAATGATGAATCAGCAGATGTTGCATTGCTCAACCGCCCCTGCAGGTATTGATAGGTATGCTCTTTTCCATCAACATTCTTTTTGATTATCTTATTATTTGCACCGTAGCGATAATCTATGGACTGGATGCCCGGTGTTTCGACGTGGAGTACCTGATCTCCTGGCGATAAGTCTATGTGCGTTTGTAAGCCGTTGTTTGAGGTCCAGCCCATGTCGCCATCTCGGCGCTCGAGATCGATATCACTCAGTAACGCCTCTTCTCGCCAAAAAGATCTCTGTCGGTGAATGGACTGCAATGACCCGATATTTATACCGCTTTCATAATAGTTATAAATAAGCTTCTGGCCATCTGGCAGCTGTTTGGACAGGAGACGACCACGTGGATCGTAAACATATTGTGTTTCAAATAAACCAGCACCAAGCTTGCGAGTGTGAGTGAGTAAGTCACCCTCTGTGTTGTAAGTGAATCGTTCTTTGCTACTGTTGTTTTCTATGCTGGCCAGCTGACCTGTAACTACGTTGTACGAATACCGTGTAACACCACCGTTATCATGATGCCGGCTTAACACTCGACCGGCACCGTCATATTTGTATTGCGTTGTACCGGAGTCTTCACGAACACGCTTAATCGTATTGCCAGAAGCGTCTCGTTCAAATCGTTCAGTGCCTGTATCCTGGCTGATATGGCCCACCAGATTGCCAAAATCGTTACGAATATGCCTGGTGGTATTGCCTCTGGCATCCGTAAGGCCGGCATCCTGACCTAAAACATCTCTGTGGTATGTGGTCACATGTTTATCAGCCAAGCTGAACCTTAGAGAATTTAATGACTCATCAATAGCCAGGCCTAACTTGACACCCGTCTGCGGAATGAATATGCCGTTGATTTGCTTGCTTTCATCTCGTTCAAATGACCTGCTGATCAAAGACGCTTCCCCATGAGCGTTAACGCGCTGTTCATCAGAATGCATAAGCTGGCCGTTGGTGTCGAAGGTATTTTCTATGGAGTAAAGTAGCGACCCGTCAATACCAAATTGACTTTGGGATTTCAATCGGCTTTCGCTGTCCCAATCAGTTTTAATATAACGACCAAAGCTGTCAATGATACCAATAGATCTCCCTGCAAGATCACGATCTATACGGGTAACACGGCCTTGTGCATCGCTGTAACTGATCGTTCGGCCTTCTGCGTCATACTCAAAGCTGATGTTGTTACCTCTATGATTGATAGCAGCAATATTCCCTCTGCCATCGTATGTAATGTGATAAGCACTGGCAGAACCAATAACTAATTCGTTTGGTCGGCCCGCAGCATCAAAACTTGTAAGCTTCATCATCGGACTTGCCGGGCGTTTGATGCCCACTAGCCGATTGTTATCATCCCATTCGAGTCGGGTAATATCGTCAATATCTGTACGTGGTCCGTCAATGGCGATTAGCTTTCGTTGCTCATAGCTAAACGAAATCACACGTTCTATAGGAATATAATCAAGTGCTGCGGCAGAGCCCGAACGGTGTCCAGTCTCGCCAGGCAACGCTATCCACGGAGACCATCCACGTTCGGTAATCTTTAATGGCAGATTGTTCTCATCACGCTCAATTTCAGTGACGCGCTCACCATTTAGGTTGACACTGGGGCGATATATTCGAGCGGGCTGTAAGCTTGTATTGTTATATTCATAACGCTCTACCAACTGATCTCGCCCAGCCATGTTGGTTCTGCGAACTTCAGCAAGTCTGCCCTGTTGATCGTATTGATATACGACACTACCCAGTACTTGATCTATATTGTCATTAGCGACTTTTGTTGAACTGAGCAAGCGACCAAGCTGGTCGTATGTATATTTGTATCCTGTTGGTGGGCATGTAGCACACCCACTACCCATACTGCTTACCAGCCTCGACTCACCGTTATCTGACATTTGTTGCCATCGATAAGTACTAACAACGCCCTCACTATTGGTAACATGTGTGGTACCTATTTCACCATGGGTTTCTGGCATTTCATAAGAAAGCGTAACTTTCTCTATGCCATCAGCATGCTCAGATGAAACCGCATAGCCAAGATCGTTATATCCCCAGGTGGCATACCGGTTACCAGCCCGATCTGATAAGCCTGTTAAATGGTTGGGATAGGCCTCATCTTCATAGTAAAATTCTTTTACTGACCCATCACTATAACGCGTGCGGGTTAAGTTCAAATTGTTATCGTAGTCATATTCAATGGTTGATCCATCAGGCAACGTCAGCCGTTTTAAATGCCCTGGTAACTCTTTGAATCGTGCTACATCGTATCCACTTATGCCTATTTGACCTTCACTGTATTCAAACTTAAGCAGGCGCCCTGTTTCATCAGTAACTTCTGCAACGCGCTCATCGCGATAGTACAACGATAATGATTGATGCCCAGGGTAATCAACATGAATCAGAAACGCCCCAAAAAAAGTCAGCTTTCTGCCATCTGGCATAGACCAATAATGATAGTCTCCTTCTGCCCAAACGCGGCCACTCGTTATAGACGAGCCACGATAATAGATAATGCCCTTGTCGCCGTCTTCTGCGATATCAAACATATGTGTTCGGCCGGTGCTTTCCGTGATAACAAATCCGGTATCACCGTATGCAGCCAACCTTGCTCCATAGGTAGCGCTCCAACCTCGGCCAAAACCTGAATTAACATCGACACGCGCACTATTGTAGTGACGGCTAAACTCCAGCACCGAACCACTCATGACAAAATCTTGTTCGAACTGATATTTATTCCCCGATACCAGGCTTACAGGATTCCCAACCGAGGATCTTGGGGTTAAGTCTGCTTGTGCAGTATCGGGCGAACGATTACCACCACAACCGACTTGCGGCCCGGAACCATCACAACCATTGCTTTCATCACTTAATGTATCGGCTGCAATATCCGTTGCAGCGTCTGATGATAGGGTGTTCTGAGCACTGACACCCAAGGAAAAAACACTGACGAACAATAGTAGGAACAACTGCTTTTTAAAGCGATAAACAGGCACACCGCCACCTTTTTTATTTATGAAACAGCACATAACACCCGACTCCATTGCTGATATTTCCGCCATTCATCCTGCCAAATTAAATGTCTGAAGAAAATTCCGGGAGGCTATATTCGTCAAAGGTGGCTTTATCAAAATCAAAGTGCAAATCACCTGCACACAAGCCGCCCAACATTAATTTTAATGTTTTAACACAGCAGCCATAATTCACCTACAAGGAATAAGTATAGGATCGGTTTAATACTAGACTTATGGATAGGTTTTGAATGTATAACAGAATTTTTTGTCTTGAGTTTTACGAATTAAAAACAGCATCTGCACATTGATAGCATGCTAGAAGATGGTTCGTGATTTAATTGTCTTTAAAGATTGGATCACACAGAAGCAAGTCATCTAAAAGTAGATCCAAAACTAGCCTTTCGTATAGCTTTAACTGAAGTACATCTTCAGTATGCGCTATGATACGACTTACCCTCAAGGTGTGTACTCGTGTTGTTTGGCGAAATGTTTAGGCGATATATGGAGGCTTTACTCGAGCAAACTTAAAAACCATTGCCAAGCTCTTTTTAGAAAATTAAAATGATGATAGAGACCTTTTTACTGATTCTAATAGCAGTGATTCATGTACTAACATCTACTAGCCTTAGCAAGACACATAGT
Source organism: uncultured Granulosicoccaceae bacterium (assembly GCA_938038175.1). Classification (GTDB taxonomy): domain Bacteria; phylum Pseudomonadota; class Gammaproteobacteria; order Granulosicoccales; family Granulosicoccaceae; genus Granulosicoccus. Next base: position 6,206 of record CALHRQ010000152.1, read on the forward strand.
ATTGTCGGCAAAACCTGCATTGCAACACCCAGGAAAAATCAGTAATTGTATGTCTCATCTGGCTTGTGCTTTTTTTACAACTTTGCTGCAATAGCTTTCGATATTAAGCATTCCCAAATCGCCCCTCCATCTCACGACGCATACGTACTGCAGTCAGCGACTCATCCACGTCAACATCCTGCCAAGTAATCGGTTTATTTACCGCAATCGATTTTTTAAGCTTGAAACCATGCGCAAGACCAATCGGTAAACCACCAATTTGTAGTGATGCAGTGGCTGGGTAGAGCTTTCCCCACACAGTATAGCCACCCTCACCGTCCAGCATTTCACCTGCTGACAAATCGCGCTTCGCAGTCGCAACCACATCCGCATTAAAATCAAGTGTTGAGCCAGTTGCTGTATTTAGCAGTGCCGCCGATAAAATAGACATATTAAGCTCCAAACCAATAAGATGAAACGGCTTGTACATGGCCGAATAACGCCCGGTAGAATCTGTGTTCATACCATATTGCTTAAAACAGGCGGCGGCATAATCATTTGGTGCTTCGATAACAACATATACACCCCAGCGAAGATCCTTAAAAACCGGACGCTCATCACGCTCTATTGAAGACACTACTTCTACGCAGCCTTTTTGATGAAGTTGGCCGCCTTCTTTTACAGGACGTAAAACATGTGCAAGATCATCCATCCCAGCTGCAGGAAACCTCAAGCCATCAGGCGGTGCCGCCAGACCCGTTGCGTTTGCAATCGCTGCCATCTCCAAGGCGGACTTTGTTCCGTCGAGAAAACTGTTGAACATCTGCGCGTTCATGCCAGCATCCTCAGCCTGCGCGGCGGTTAATCCATAATGATCCCAAACAGTATCTGGAGTTGATGCATGATAGGCAGGCAAGTACTTAGTGCCTTTGCCTGCTGCTACTACTTCAAACCCAGTAGATCGTGCCCACTCGACAAGCTCACAAGTTAGCGCTGGCTGATCGCCATAGGCCATCGAATAGACAACACCAGCACTGCGCGCTTCCTCAGCCAGAAGTGCACCAGCCAGCACATCAGCTTCAACGTTCACCATCACAATATGACGACCATTTTTAATGGCGGCCCTAGCGTGTGAAAGCCCAACAACAGGGTTGCCAGTCGCTTCCACCACAACATCAACTTCGTCGTCTTGCACGAGCACCATTGCGTCATCAATAAAGCGCGTTTTAGCAACAAGCTCATCCGTCCAGCCAACGGTTCGGCAAGCCTGTTGAGCGCGAGCAGGATCCAGATCCGCAATCACTGAAACGATAAGCCCTGGAGTACTTGGCACTTGCGACAAGAACATGGAGCCAAATTTCCCAGCGCCGATCAAACCCACTCGAACCGGTTTAGCTGCGGCTGCACGCGCCAGTAAGTCTTTATAAATATACATAATGCGTTAATCTCAAAAGCTTTGCGGTCTTGACAGGCCACAACCGTTATGGAATTCTGAGTTCAGAATGCGATAGATGGAAACTGATGTCAAACCAGCGTCTATCAAACCAGCTATCGGAATATACTTTTCAATGCGCTTATTCCGTTTCCATAACAACCAGTAACGATCTTTTCAGGCTAAAGATCAAATTGTTTAAGCGATTTCCATTGGCTGCTTGTCTCCACGTTCAAAACAACGCAGAAGTAAAACGCATGCCAATAAGCGATCTAAACAATAACAGGCAAAATTACATTGCACTGAATTTAGAAGGCAATGCTGTTTACTCCAGTGTCTGGTTTTTGCAGGTACATTGCGGTAGTAAATATCTGCATATAATATAATTGCAGCCAATAGTTTTTTGTACATCGCTTTTGTAATTTGATTGGTTTAATTGTTCGCTGTTTTATTAGCAATTGGCATTAGTAGCACATCGTTTATTTGGCGTATCGTTTATAAAGAGGAACAATCCATGAAACTCAACAAAGATCAAATCAGGCAGTTTGCGGATGAGGGCTGGATATTTCTTCCTGAGTGCTTCAGTGAAGATGAAGTCGCTGTGCTTAAAGCCGAAGCAGAGAATATCTACAATGAAGATCGGCCAGAGGTATGGAGAGAAACGTCCGGCGCACCACGAACCGCATTTGCTGCACATACCTATAACGAAGCCTTTAGTATTCTCGGCCGCCATCCGCGATTAATAGAACCGTTAGAACAAGTTTTTAATGAAAAGGTGTATATGCATCAGTACAAAATAAACGCCAAGGCCAAGTTCACTGGTGATGTCTGGCAATGGCATCAGGATTACGGCACATGGGCACGTGACGATGGGATGCCAGAACCGCGCGCGATGAACATTGCGGTATTTCTGGATGAAGTGTTTCCATTTAACGGACCATTAATGCTGATCCCGCAGAGCCACAAACACGGGGTGCTTGACGCCGGTCATGACACATCAACAACCAGCTATCCGCTATGGACACTGAGTGAAGATGCAGTTGAAAACCTGGTTGATCAAGGTGGTTTGATTGCTCAAACAGGCAAGCCCGGTGGCGTATTGATGTTCCACGGCAACCTGGTACATGGCTCGGCTGGCAATATCACGCCCTTCCCTCGTAAAATTGTTTATCTTACGCTTAACGCTGTATCAAACTACATTCGCAAACCAACTCGAGAAGAATGGATAGCACACCAGGATTTCACTCCAATTGAGAGCTGTGCTGATAATGCGTTGCAGGCCTATGCGCAAGCATATCTGCAGAAGAGCGCATAATTTAAGTATCCTCTCTTAGGTAGCATCAGATACACTGTCCCGATAGACAAGAACTATTGAACAAGCATTTACACTAAGGTTTCAATCCAGCACAGGAACATCAATGGACATTACCGAACTCAAATCTCTGCAAGCCCCCTTAAAACAACAGTACAAAGACGATCCAGAATCTGCGGTTATCACTCTTAAGGCAAGCGGCCGCGTTGGTGAAGGTGTCACTTGTAGCGTAGATACAGGCAGAGCCATTGCCGAAGCGGGTCTTCACCCAGCGACTGGTGGCGACGGTGCATCACTTTGCTCGGGTGACATGCTGTTGGAAGCACTGGTTGCCTGCGCTGGCGTCACGCTAGGTGCGGTAGCAACAGCCATAGAAATCGATCTGCGAGATGCCAAAGTATCTGCTGAAGGTGACCTTGATTTTCGAGGAACGCTGGGTGTGGCAAAAGAAGCACCGGTCGGATTCAAAAACATCCGCCTACACTTCGAATTGGATACGGATGCAAACGATGAACAGTTAGATACGCTTCTGAAGCTGACTGAACGGTACTGCGTAGTTTACCAGTCCATTGCCAACAAGCCTGAAATGACGGTGACTCGCTAGTTGCAGGTGGTTTATGCACCAGATGATGTGCATTACCACTTACCAGGAGCTGTTGCTTTTGCTCAAGTTCGAAAGCTGCCTATTAAAAAGCTCGGTAGCAAAAACTTGCTAGACCGCTGGGCTAAACCGTTGGGCTAAACACTGCATTCTCCAGCCGTCGAAAACCGGCAGAAAAAAAATCGAACCTATCCAATTGTTCATTATCAAAAGAATTGCTTGCTTTGCGCTGATAAACGATTTTCGGGGTATCTGCTTAAAGTCTGGACTATTAGCATGTATATGTGAAAGATTCTGGCTTTCGGTCTATTAATTATCATCGGAAGTTGGCAAAATCAAAGAACTAAAGAGGCTAGATAATATTCCAAGCCCTCACAGTACTCGAAAATTCGAGCATCCAGAGACTGGCGCTCGTTCTTAGCAACACTAACTTGATCAATCTGGAGAATTTAAAGTGGTTATTAATAATAAAAAATGGGTCTTTGCAACAGCATTTGCCTGCCTCGCGGGCAGTGGGCTTGCACTTGCGGCAAGCATGAAAGCGGTTGATGATGCCGAGATTGCCAAGCAAAGAGATGCCCTGGCGAAATCCACTGATGGTGCTGGCTTTGGACCTCAAAGCCCTCGCGACATCGGTTCAGCAACAGGCACCAATTCTCGCAGCTTTGCTGCGGCACCTGCTTATACTGAAATGAACCTGTGCAATATCCATTTCCACGAAAATGCTGAGCACAAAGGCGGGCAGTTCAACTCGTTCGCTGGCAATGGGGATGGCAAGGGTAACGATACTGGTTTTGTCTACTCGGGCAAGCTAAGCGAGGCTGAGTTGAAACCTGTTGGCCGCGAAATCGGGGCTGGTAAGCATGGCACACTAGAACCAGGCGACACTATCGAGCTGCACTACGTTCACACGACGGCGCAGATAACACCTGGACCTACTTTAGGTGCCTGTCTGAGCGACGCTATCGGAAACCCACAACTTAGAGTTGAAACGCAAGTCTATGTGCTGGTTAATGATCCATCAGCTGGAGACTTTGTCGCATTGACAGAAGTAGGTGAGGTAAACGGCTATCACCAGGCTGTCAACATGCCTAATGATTCTGGCACACCAGTTCAATACGCTGGCTCAACTACCGGACCAAGCTATAACGAAAAGGGTTCTCCATTCCAGGTCAGCTGGAGCGTTCGCCCTAACATTGTTAAGGTCGATATTGGCACAGTCGAGAAGTGGCTTGCAAACAACATATTTGATGAAAAAGGCGCTCATGGCGTTAGAAATCTTGTCACAAACCCTGCGTTATTGTCTCGCATTAACTAAGAGATACAAACAACGCTAAAGCAGAAGTGCGTATTTATTTGACACCATAAATCAGGTTTTTAAAGCGCACTGCACGTCAATTGTCGATGGGGTATATGGCCATATGCCCTATCGGCAACTTACTTTAAATGTGTATTGTTATTCTCGGCATTTAAGGCACTCCAAAAAAACGACTACCACCGAAGCTGCCCCCTCATCGGCTTAACCATATATGCAGTTTCAGCTGCGTGCAGAAAAGTAAGGAGGCCAACAGCAAATCTAAGCCCTGTTATTGATGGCAAACGGACTTCTCAATCTTTTTGCACTATCTACTGACATTGTCTCTTTGTAGCAAGCACACATAACATCCCACGACTCACAAGTTACAACTCGCGTTATCACTAATACAGGTATCACTTGCTATTTCAGTGTACATTTCTTAACACACGTTACTTATTCTGCGCTCATTGAATGTAACAACACCGCTAGATTGCGGCCTATACTTGTTGCAGGTAATGGAACTGGCACCATTTTGCTAAATAGCGCGGAAAAATGATAAAGATCAATGACCAGATCAGTATTGCTGAATGGGAACTAAGTGAGTCATTTTTACGCTCTAGTGGCCCTGGTGGACAACACGTTAATAAAGCGTCCAGCGCTGTTCAGCTAAGATTTGAAGCGCAACGCTCACCTAATTTGCCTAGTGATGTGAAAGTTCGGTTACGCAAACTAGCAGGACGACGCTGGACTAAAGACGGCGCGCTTGTCATTAGCGCAGAAGAACAACGTAGTCAGCAAGTTAATCGTGAGACAGCCTTACGTAAATTAACCGAACTCATCACTGAAGCTTGCGTACAACCAAAGCGCCGCATTGCTACAAAGCCTTCTCGAAGCAGCCAACGCAAACGAATGGATGCGAAAACTCAACGCGGTGCGATAAAAGCTAAACGCGGAACCGTGCGCAGGGACGACATTTAAATAACAATCCACAATCAAGAAACAGACCTGAATGCCCTGGATAAAAAACTGATTTGTTTATCCAGGCTCTAGCACTGCTTCTCCGAGTTACATCTCTAAATTGGCACCCGGTTGAGAGACACAGTACATTCTAACGGCTTCATGTATGGGCATTATCCCCTAGTCTATTGCTAAGGGCTACAATCAACCAAGACACAGTGTAGCGACACATCTAACAACCGATTGAGCAAAAACTATTTCTATGACCCTTAATCCTGATTACATCCAGCAGAGAAAACATCGAGAATCGATAAGAGCTCAGAAACTATCCAATAGCGGCGACCCTATTAGGCGCTTTGCTGAAAGCTGTCTGAAGTATTCAGGGCTACGTACTATTGCTCGAAAAAAGGCACTGGCGCTTCAATTGGAACACAACAACTTGTTTATTAAAGATCTAACGCCAGCGCTAAACGGGTATCGCATTCTGCACATATCCGACCCACACTATCCAGAGCAATACGATCACTTGCTTGCGCAAGGCATCGAAACACTTACAACAGCAACCGATCATGACTTGGCAGTGTTAACCGGTGATTACCGTGACCGAAGTTTTGGCCCCTATAAGCAAGCGTTGAATGCGCTTAAGTCCTTGCGACCGCACCTGTCGAAACGTGCAATCGCCATATTAGGCAACCACGACCCCATCGATCTTGTACAACCGATGCAAGATCTTGGTTATGAAGTTCTCGTGAATCAAACAGTACTGGTTGAACATGATGGTGCAGGCTTTGACTTATTGGGTGTTGATGATCCAAGTGACTACGGCATGCAGGATCTACAAGCCTGTCTTGCAGATTGTCAAACACCACATCAAGTTCTACTCGCTCACTCACCAGACCTATGGAGCAGTGCAGTAAGCGCGGGTATTGATGCGTACCTTTGTGGGCATACGCACGGCGGGCAATTGTGCTTACCTGGCGGGTACCCAGTGCGTCGAAATGTAAAAGCACCTCTGAAGATGATTAGCGGCAGCTGGCAGCAAGGACAAATGTCTGGCTACACAAGCCGCGGCGCGGGAACATCTATAATTGATGCTCGCAGCTTCTGCCCACCCGAACTAACGCTTCACTCGCTGTCAGGCTGTTAACTTTAAAAATTGATTTATAGAACAGCCGGATTGTTGAAAACCTATAATAAAGCTATTAAATGAATTCAATTATTTAAAATAGTTATTATTATTGTATTTGCCTTCATGAACATTGAAGGGCAATCTTGTGGTTGCACTTGGGTGTTGCTGACACAATCGACGGGTTGGAGAAGAGAATGGGTATGCCCGTTGTTTCTTCGACCGCCACGGGTTATTGGTATGCATTACGTTTGCTGGGTGTGGATGATCCTTTGACAAATGGCGGTATACCCACTTGACAACCATGAGCACAAGCATTGCGCGACCACTGAAAAGTGGGTGCTTAAGTCATTTCAGAAAACTCGTTCTAAACTGGTTTAAAAGATTACATCTGGCTTTCTGAAGGCACCCGGCTTTCCAGCCAACGAAACAAGACAACGACCAGAGCTGTGATACAGACATATATAAATCCAACAAATAACAATGGCTCATAGGTCCGGTAGGTTTCCTGCCGAACAATTGAACCAACACCATAAACACCGAAGATGGTGATGGTCGATGCCAGTGGAACAGATTTTAGCGTTAGCACAGCCTCTCCTGCTAATGTAGGCAATACATTCTGCATGGCGCGCGGAAACCAGACTCGCCGTAGCAAGGTAAAACCTTTCATCCCAAAAGCACGGCCCGCCTCAAGCTCACCCTTTGGCACGGATTGAAAAGCACCTTTCATCACATGCCCCTCGTATGCTGCGACAGATAACGAAAATGCCACGATGGCATAAGGGAAGGCTTCAACCAGGATGGGCCAAATAAATGATTCACGTAAGCCAGGATAATAAGGAACGACAGAACCCAAGCCGTAATACAACAACCACAACTGAATTAACAGAGGTGTACCACGAAATAGAGTGCAAAACCCACGCGCTATTAGCCCCAACCATTTAGGCCCGCTTACCTGCACAAGACCGATGGGAATGGCGAGTGCGAAACCAAAAAAAAGCGAGAGCACAAAGAGCTTTATGGTAATCCACAGCCCTTCAGCAAATCTGGGCAAATACTCAGGCAGCCAATCCCAAACCATAATACGCCCTACACCTGATCCAGCTTTGGAATGCCGCGTGTGCTGCGCCTCTCCAATAGTTTAAAAAAGTAATTTGATAACAATGTGACACACAAGTACAAGAAAGCAGCTACAACAAATGCCTCTAGAAATAAGCGAGACTTTGCAGCAGCTTGCTTTGTCACTAATGCTAGTTCTTCAAAACCGACGACAGCTAAAAGGGCAGTATCTTTTGTAACGATCATCCATAGATTGGCCATACCGGGCAAAGCTAATGGAATCATTGCCGGTAAAATAACTCGTCGAAAGGCTTTGAATTTAGACATACCAAACGCAATTGCTGCATCGGTCTCACCTTTTGGAACAGCCAGCAAAGCACCACGTATAACCTCTGTAGAGTAGGCTCCCTGAACAAGTCCAAGGACTGCAATACCTGCGGCTACTCCACTAATATCGACTGTATTAAATCCGAGCGCTTCAAGCAGCTGGTTAAGAAAGCTGGTCCCTGCGTAATAGAGTAGAAGAATTAAAACGAGTTCTGGTACCGCACGAATTATGGTTGTGTATACCTCTAAAAAGAGTTTTAGAAAACGCCCACCGTATATTTTACCAAGCGCTCCTAAAATACCAATAACAAGCCCAAGCAAATACGCACCAAATGCAATTTGCAATGTAGCGGTGAGGCCACGAAGAAAATTAGGCCCCCATTCATGGAGCAGATTTGCCGTACTTAAAATAAAATCCACGCCAGTAAAAACCTGCTTTTAAAAAGGAATAGAGTTGCGCAGAAGCTATCTGCGCAACTCTGGACTACGTTTTGATTTACAACTATTGTGTGGCCTTAGTTAGAACCACCGTAAATGTCAAAATCGAAGTACTTCTTTGCAATTTCGTCGTATGTGCCATCTTCTCTAATTTGCTTGATCGCAGCATTCACTTTGGCCAGTAATTCGGTATCTTCTTTGCGAATACCAGCACCAACACCAATACCAAACACGGCTTCGTCATTCAGTTCCATTTTAACTTCACAACAAGAACCTTCTGCAGACTCAAGAAACGGTGCAAGCGCCAGGCTATCAGCTACAATCGCATCAACACGACCTGCGAAAAGATCCTGATTGTGTTCATTGAAGTCTGAATATATTTTTACCTCAGTGCCATCACTAAGATACTTCTCTACATAATTTGAATGCGTAGTAGATACCTGAACACCAATCTTTTTTCCTTTTAAGTCATCTACAGACTCTATCGACATGCCTTTTGGAGCCACTAGCGCAGCTGGTGTGTTGTAGTACTTATCCGAAAAGTTGATTGTTTTTTTGCGTTCATCAGTGATTGACATTGATCCGAAAATTGCATCAATTTTCTTCGCTGTAAGTGCTGGAATAATGCCATCCCATGCAATAGGCACCCATGAGCAATCTTCTTTCATAGCGGCGCATATAGCATCGCCAATCTCGATTTCCCAGCCAGTCCATTCACCATCTGAGCCACGCGAATAAAATGGCTCATAGTTGGCTGAATCCAGACCAAGGCGAACTTCTGCGCTAGCGCCTGTTGACAGGCTTGCAGTAATCACTGTTGCCGCAAGCATTGATTTTATAATGTTCATTGGAATTCCCCAATTGGTTTAAAAGTTAATGCACCGATTTTACAAACGCCCTGCAGCGTTCGCTCGATGAGTTATTGAACACCTTATCGGGCGTCCCCTCTTCCTCCACCAGACCCTGATGGAGAAAAATTACGTTGCTCGATACATCTCGAGCAAAAGCCATTTCGTGCGTTACAAGGATCATTGTACGGCCTTCTTCAGCGATGGATTGAATGACTTTTAAAACTTCACTGACAAGCTCAGGATCGAGCGCTGAAGTTGGTTCGTCAAACAACATGGCTTGCGGCTCGATTGCCAAAGCTCGCGCTATGGATGCGCGCTGTTGTTGACCACCAGATAAAAAGGCCGGGTACTGATCGCGCTTATCGTACAGACCAACACGCTCCAATATAGCTTCACCTTTTTCAATTGCTTCTGCCCTTGTCATGCCTAAAACATGGACAGGAGCTTCGATTACATTTTGTAGAACAGTCATATGACGCCACAGATTGAAGCTTTGGAACACCATACCCAGGTTGGTACGCAATCTCTGAATCTGACTTGCATCGGCCGGCTGCATTTCACCTCGCTTAGAAGGTTTAAATTTTACAGGCTCCCCTGCGATAGTGATGGAGCCCGCTGATGGCAACTCAAGCAAATTGATGCAACGCAAAAAAGTTGACTTACCAGAACCCGATGAACCAATAATGGATATTACATCGCCATCGTGTGCATCCAATGAAACGCCTTTAAGAACTTCCAATGTCCCATAGCTTTTGTGCAGATCTTCTACATGGACAGCCGTGGTTTCACTGTGATTGTCACGCTGGCTAACATCTGTATCGTTCATATAACTGTATATTTTTATAACTGGCAGTGGCATCACGCAAAGCTAGCGAATAAAGCAAGCTGTTCACACAAGCCACTTGCCAAACATAAGCATCCAACAAGCGAAAAACCAAGGCAAACCACTCAGAAGCCATTGCCTCAAATATCATCTAAAGCCTCACCTTAAGCTCTTCTCGTCTTTAGACCAGTCGCAGCCGCACTTTAAGACCTATAGTAAACCAAACTTGGCATAACTCAATTGCCGGTCACCATCCGCTCGGATCAATGGCATAAAGTTGGGTTATGTACATTATCCACACTATTTGCACAGCTTTCAAAGAAATAAGCGACAGAGACGATTACTGGCCAGGCACTCCAGGAGACTGCTTGCAAATTGTAGATTTGTCTGTTATTGAAGCAATGCGACATCGCGCACAGAATTTGAAAGGGATTAACGCCGCATGCAGCACACCCAGATACTTCGCTTCTAAACGTATGACTGTACAGCAACAGCAAAATTTCACCGCAGACTGAAATGGAGACTCATAGCATGATGAATAAATAAACAAATACACAAATTGGCAAAAGATCAATTATGGCAGGCAGTTAAACTCTCGTATCTGTAGAACTCGCCGCCCAATCACCTAGCCTTGTTAAAAAATTGCAGCACTTCTGCATTTGCTGAATGGTTACAAACTCATCCGGCAAATGTGCTTGCTCAATATTGCCGGGCCCAAATATCACACCAGAGATTCCAGCCTTCTGAAACAAACCCGCCTCGGTGCCATAGCAAACACGCCCCGACGAATTCAAACAACTTAAGTGACGAACAAGTTGTTCGGCGGCTGATGTTTCATCCGGTATCAAAGCCGGCACATCACACATTAATTCTGTCACGATGGACGTCGCGCTGGATATTGCTTGAAGCTCTGGCAGTACTTCCTGATCAATAAAGGATCTTACCTCAGCTTCCAGAGCATCCACATCCTCGCTTGGCAATCCACGAAAACCCCAGGCGAACTCACAACGCGCCGGGATGATATTACTGGCCGTACCACCACTGATAAGCCCCAAATCCAATGTTGTATACGGAGGAGTAAAACCATTGTCCGGATCGGATTCAGCTTTAAGACGCTCCTGCATCTCAACCAATTTATTAATGATGCGAGTTGCTGCAATAATCGCATTGGCACCCAGCTCGGGCAGACTGGAATGGCCATCGATACCATTCACTATAGTATTGAAGTTTCGCCCTCCTTTATTGCCTCCAATAATATTCATACCGGTAGGTTCACCCACAATGACAGCCCGCGGTATCGGAAGATTCTCTGTGACATCGCGAATCAAGCCACCAACACCAATGCAACCTACTTCTTCATCATAGGAGAATGCAAAGTGCAAAGGTATTTTAAGCGCCAAGGATTTGTAGTAAGCGCTGTGAGCAAGTGCGCAAGCGACAAAACCTTTCATATCCGCTGTGCCGCGACCATATAGTTTGCCATCTCGATTATCCATGGTAAAAGGATCGCTACTCCATACTTGCCCCGTTACCGGGACAACATCGGTATGCCCTGAAAGCACCACCCCGCCTTCAATATCGGGACCAATGGTTACCCACAGGTTGGCTTTATTCCCAGCTTGGTTATAAGTCAAACGGCTATTAAGGCCTTGTTGCTGCAGATAATCGCCGACAAATTCAATTAATTGCAGATTGGAATTACTTGAGGTGGTATCAAATGCAACCAAAGACGCCAGCAAATCAATACTTTCTTGCAGTCTGTTTGTATTATCCGAGACAGGTACAACCGTTTCACTCACATTATTATCAAAAGTTTCATTGGATTCAGAGACAGGCTTTTGAGTTGCCATGGCGAATACGCCCTTAAAATTGTTGAGTTAGTGGATCTTAACGCGAAAGCGAGCGTACGAAATCAGTAATACTTAGTCGGTTAGCGCCTGATTAATCGAAACTACACTATGAGAGAAACACTGGTTTTAGTCTAACTACATGCGAGAGCAAGAGTCCACAGCCGGTTGACACTGTTACTTTTTGGTTCCAACAGATGAAGGGGATCTCAAGTACTACCATCATTTTTTAAATCGTCTACAAATGCCTTCCAAAGGTCGACTACTAAACTTTGATCTTAGAAGGATTCTTGAAACTCATAAATTGCGCGACTTCAATCTGATCAATTAAATCATCTAATTGCGCGGACACCAGAGCCGCTGCATCTTCGGCCCCAGTCTCGTAAAACACGCGCTTGTCATTCGAATTCTAATTGAAATCATAAGTGAGGCGTGCGTGCACTCCCTGCATCGTTGAGCACGAGGCAATTGATATGATCACCAATACGCTTAAAATCGCGACGATCCCGCGGCGAAAGAGCGTTGATGTGTTGCGTGGGTTACTTACTGATGTTCCGATTCATAAGTAGCTTCTGCGTCTGGAAGGCTATTCCTGATGGGGGATTATTAGATTACGGATTTGCACGCATTACAAATGGAATGGCTAAAGGGCCAAATATTGCACCCATAACCCCCCAATAAACCGGTTTTGCACCACGCGATTTAGCGATGAAGTGACAGATGACAATGCTGACTAAGTTCACAGCCAGCAATAGATACATAAAGGGCATTAAATAACCTCAAATGAGTAAGTTTAGACCTTATTTCTGGCCCTATATTAATTCAACTCTAACCTTAAAAGTAGACATGCACCGAAATTAAGCTAAGTCGGCTTCGGGCCGGTTTCGCCGTCCAACAGAGTATAACTGGAAGGCTGTTGAGCCCCCTTGGCTGTCATTGACGTAGCGACATTACTCCAGCAATGACAATTAGAACCATACCTAAAATCGAGATAAGATCGGGTATTTCGGTAAATAATAATACGCTCCATAGCACTGCAAAGCCTACATACGCAAAATCGAAAATACCAATAACTGATGAAGGACCATTCTGATACGCAAACGCGGCACCTATGCTGCCTATAAGAATTGCAACCGCTAGTAAGATCATCGATAGCCATTGTGAAAATTCCATCGGTGCCCATGGAGCCAGTAGAAATCCCTGTCTCAATTCGTTTGGCAAAGAAATGATATATGCTGCCGTGATGCCACCAACAACAACGAAAGAGATATTCAGAGCCAAAGATAGTAAAAGTGGATGCTCGGAACGGCACTTTGTTCTTGTCAGTATCATGGCTAGGGCGTAGAGAATAGCAGCAAGAATCGGAAGAAGTGCATACCAATTGAAGTCTTCAACTTTTGGTTTAAGGATCAGTACTACCCCGAGAAACCCAATAAATACCGCTAACCATCCTGTACGGCTAACCGTGTCGCCTACAATAGCGGCTGAAAACAATGTAATAAAAATTGGGAGTGTGTAGTAGGCTGCCGCTGCTGTTGAAAGAGACAGGTGAGGCAACGAGATATAATAGCTGACCCACATAATTACAAGTAGCACACTACGAACAATCGTCCACACTAGTGAGACTGGAAGTCGAAGCGATGCGCGGGCGCACATCGCCATGTAAACGACTAAACATGGAATTGCTATGGCCGATCGAGTTACGAAAATTTGCCAGATTACGAAATTTCCGCTCGTCAGTTTAATTAATGCATCTCCCAGTGACAAAGCCAGAACAGTGAGGATTATCGTACCCACTGCGAGCGGTATATTGTCAGATCGCATGTTGTTAACGGTTACTGCTCGGCTCAGGTGTTTTGACGAATCCGATTTCAATTTTCACGAAAATCACCACAAAATCTCTACTTCAGCTATGGGCTGCTTCTTGACGCCCTATCTTCCAACACTGTCGCTAAAAATATGTCTGCTTGTCCAAATTCAGTATGTTTATGCAGCATCACCAAATAATTCAATCTATACATCAGGTTGGCGGATTGCAATTTTTATCAAGCGTTGAGCTGCCTGGGACGGTTCTCTTCAAAGAGAATTGAACTATGCTAAGCAGACGTTCATTCGGGCTCGATTCCTTTGGCAGTAACATCTCCATAGACGACCTGGCTGTAAATCTGTGAATTTCCGCTTTGACGGTTAACGTCCGGTTCAATGACAATTTTGACAACGCGTGAATTATCTATTTGCAGCTGCTTGTTGTGTGCGTATTCAAACTAAACAAACGAATTCACCCAACTTAGCCTTCCCAAGTAAATACATCCTCGATTCCTACCCCAAATACTTGAGCGATACGAAATGCACTTTCTAGACTTGGTGAATAGTGGCCTTGCTCTATAGCAATTATTGTTTGGCGAGTTACATCAATAGCTTCACCCAAACTTGCTTGACTCATATTTCCATTTGCCTCACGAAGCTCTCTTACTCTATTACTAATTGGTGGAGGTCTTTTGGTCATACTTAATTTTTGCGTTTTAGTACCAACAATCCATATACAAGCTTAGATATTTCAGAAACACACACAATTGCAAGAAGAGCGTTGACAATTTGCATCGATTTCATTGGAGCGAAAGAAAACCAAATAACCAGCAATATACCCGCGTAGACTACATAGAGACCAATCTGTTCAGTGCGAAGCAGTATCTCTTCTTCCCGCTCATCGGGCATATTCAATTTACTATTTCGTTTGTCCTGCAATATCGCAACTATTGTAGAAACAACCAGGAAACCTACGAATATAATGCCGAGGCGTATAAAGAATTCACTTCTAGTTTGAGGCGCATTACCGATGACTCCAAACACTGTTGCGAAATGCCAACCAAATATAACTAGCAAGCCAATCGATAACCCCACAATCATTCGAACACGAGGAGACATACACAGTTCCTTCTAGTTATAGCTTGAAACAACTATAGTCAAATATATTTGACACCACAAATTCTCAGAATATGACTATGCATCTAATTAGAAGAAATGTATTTCACATAACAGTGTGCTTAATCAGAAGAATTTCGATTAACTCTGAATAGCCTAAATAAAGTAGTGATCGGTCTAATTGAATCGCTCTTGTTCATTAAATGTCTCGAACCGAATCGCTGAAGCAACCCTGCTCGTCAACCGTTTTGTTATATGCCACGATCGCTAATTCGTTTCTTGCCTGCCATTTTTCATTTTCTGCCTGCGCCAGCTTTTCTGTGAGTGCAAATTCTAGAAGCGCGTACAGGTTGATCTGTATTTTCTTCGATTTTGCTAGAAGGTCACTATTGATACTGAGATTGGTCGGCTTTTTCTATGCGCCTTCTTTTTACAACGCACCCATGTAGTTTCTTCCTAACGACAGTTTATGCGCATAGTGATGTGCATATATGGAGATGACAAACTGTAAGTAGCTAATCGCCCAGCGTTGGACGAACCATGGGACCTTTCCTACGTCCGGCAAGGGCCTAAATATTTCCCTCAACCAAGTATAAATGACAGGCAGAAAAGTCCCGAAACTGGTCATAGGAAAGGTTTATGCTTTCCGGTTGATGCCTAATTACATGGAAAGCTATTTTTTCTTATACGGCGTAAAGCAATGGAAAATAATCTGTTAGTACGTTATTTTTATATGCAGCTGAAATTAAACTATTGATTTTGAGAGGTTTTGGAATTATAAAAACATGAATATCGTCATATTGACGTGTTATTACACGTTAATATGCTGTCTAACGATTGTTATGGTAATAAAAATGACACTTACCACTTATGAGAAGGAGAATTAGAAATGTCCAAATATGATTTCACTGGAACCGTTAAGACTGCTGCCAGATTACGGCAAAGCGAAAAATGCGCTTTGGATGGGCTATCTCTAACTGATGAATATGAGAATGCGCATCATGTAGCTCCGAAACAATCTGGAGATGAGGGTAATTCCAATCACGATTGGATCGGTACTGAGATCAATTGTGTTGTTCTATGTGAGCAATGCCATAAAGTAGCGCACGAAGATGGAAAGTGGAAAAAAGGCACTGTTGCTCCGCCTACATATTTTCCTTATTCTCACGGTGGAGATAAGAGTAAACACGAGACTTGGGCAACTGAATTGCAGGGTAAGATTGACGCGCTATAGAACATGCATAACAAGTCGGTGTAGAGCGACAAT
>CALHRQ010000153.1 GCA_938038175.1 uncultured Granulosicoccaceae bacterium
TCTTAACTCAAGCCAGTGAAAAAGGCTCACTAATACGTAATGATTAAACACGACCTTGGTGTTAGAGCACGATAAAAGCCAGCCGACTACTCACCGGCATATATTTCCGGCAGGTATTTGTAGGATTAGCTTATTTAACAACAACACTAAACTTATAAAAATACTTGTACAAAATTTTTTGATATCTGATGGTTGAATAAGTTAGCCAGCGTTTAAAAAGAGATCGGTTTAATGAAAAAAATTGTATTGCTCGCTTCTATCTCGATAGGATTGACTGCTTGTGTGCAGGATACCACTGAGATTTTGGACGACGGTAGTGATTCGGAAACCAGCTCTTCTCTCGAATCCGGTAGTACGATTTTACCTGGTAGCTCGGTTTTAGCAAACAGCAATCAGCCCGACTCAAACACCACAGCAGGTACTAACCAGGTAGATAACACCCAAATAAACAACCCGCAATTACTCCCATCAGTCGGTCTGCCTACTACGGCTACAGAACTTTTACAATCCCAAGGAGCGCTGGAATCAGGCCAATCCGAGTTCTCTGACACACCCCCATTGCAACAACCTGCAAGTGGCATCATTGAAGACACCAATATCTACACGAAAGATGGCTATGAATCTGTTGATGTGATTAGAGTGGATGTTCGTACAGTGACAAGCCCAGGCATCTGCGAGCAAGGTGACTTGTCTGGCTGCACGCTTGCAGATGTTATTGCAGACACAAATCCAGACGATGAATTTGTCGTAGACATTCCGGTTCATTTCAGCTCTGATGATTTTCCAAACGACGGTGCTACCAGTAATGCCAAATTACGCCAACGAGGTGGTGGAACAAGACAAGCACCACAAAAATCTTTTCGCATTCGGCTTGATGACAGAGACGCCCTTTGGCGCAATGAGCGTCACTTGCAACTCAATAAACATCCCTTCGAATCCAAGCGTATTCGTAACAAATTATCGTTTGACTTGATGGCGTCAGTACCCGATCTACCTAGCTTGCGATCGCAATTTATCAACCTATGGATAGATGATGGATCAGGCGCAGTGGACTTCGGTTTATTTACTCACATAGAAAGACCCAACGAGCGCAGCTTGAGTAAACACGGTCTTGACCCTGACGGTAATTTGTACCAAACAGAATTTTTCAGATTTACAACTGATGACCTGGTTAATATGCAGATCGATGACGATGGTCTACCGATAGATAAAAACCAGTTTGAAAGAGCCTTACAAATTGAGGCCGGTACAGATCACCGAGAAGTTGTTGCCATGGTTCAAGCATTAAACGACCCAAACCGATCATTTGCATCCACCTTTGACGAATACTTCGACAGGAAAAACGTGCTTTCGTGGGCAACCATGAACATCCTTCTGGGAAATCGGGATGCAATTCGTCACAACTACCTGTTGTACTCACCATCCAACACTAAAAAATTCTTTTTCATACCCTGGGACTACGATTCAGCATTCCAGACTGATGCAGAGCCTGCAATTAGCTTTAATCAAGAAGACTTGGAGCAACGACAGTTATATGGATACGCGCGCGGCGTCAAAAATGTGCTTCTTTCAGGATTTTATCGCCTGCCTGGAATTCATCAGGAAATAGTCAACCATGCGCGACTACTGCGCGAGGGGCCACTTTCAACAGAAAATATCGATAGTCTGGCGACACAATACCTGGCAGTCATCGAACCATTTGCCAGTCGTGAACCTGATATGAGCTTTAACCCATTCTTTAATACCTTTGCTCAAGGTTTTTCAGGCGATATTGAAATTAACGAACAAAACCTGTTGAACGCATACAGTGTTCCAATGGCACCCACGCTACTGGAACCTGTGTTTGAAAATGGCCAATGGATATTTCAGTGGAAACCAGCTTTTGATGTAACGGGAAATACCATAAGCTACGACTTGCTTATCTCCCGCAGCAGTAACTTCGAATCAACTGCAATTGTCTTTCAACTCAATGGCATTCCAGACTCCACTGCAAATACGAATGTTGAACAACGCGTCAACGCCGCTGTTGTTGGGACCGGGCAACGATTTGTCCGACTGATTGCACGAGCATCTAACCAGCCCGAGCGTTTTTGGCAAACAGCTGCAAATAGATTCGATGATGAACGGGGTCAGCGATTGCTGGGAGGGTTAAGTTTTACAGCTCGTTGATCCCGCTAAGTGGCGTACCAGATTGTTGTTAATCTTATCTTTGCAATAACAGCAGTATTTTCGTTTTTACGATTGATTTTTAGAAGGATTTAAAACCGTGTACGTATTGTGGTGATAGATATAGATCGCCAGAATATCAGCCAACGCCTCAGGGCGTTTAGTTGTGCACCATGTCTTGCGTGATAGCCTTTTGATCTTATCCCGGAGCATGCCCAGCGTATGATCAACTGTGAATAAGGGATCGAACCGGCTTCTTTTAATCTCTCCCTGTCCCGTCAACGACCCTTGAACCGATGGGTATTGTTTGTGGGTCGCTTTCGGGAGTGCATACTTTATTTCGCTGGCATAGCGCTTATGTTCATCGCTTTGGATATAGACGTCTGGTTCCAAAGCTGGGGCG
>CALHRQ010000154.1 GCA_938038175.1 uncultured Granulosicoccaceae bacterium
ATCGCGGGTAAAAAACGTGCTCGCTGTAAACCGTCTTTGTACAGCCCATCAGGCGGCACATTGGATGTGGTCACCAGCACTACACCGCGCTTAAACAATTCGCTTAACAATGTGCCCAGCAACATGGCATCGGTAATGTCATGCACATGGATTTCATCAAGCAATATAAGGCGAGCACGGCTGGCCCATTGTTCAGCAATAAGAGGGATGGGGTTTTCAACTTCACCCTGGGCGCGTAAATCATCATGAATACGCTGCATAAAACGATGAAAGTGCAGACGAATTTTATCTTCTATCGGAATATGCGTAAAGAACAGATCGCAGAGGTGGGTTTTACCTCGGCCTACCCCACCCCACAAATACAAGCCCTTTACTGGGTCTATTGCTTTGGCTTTACTGGAAAAAAGGCGGGAGAAGAAACCGCTTGGCGGCGCCTTGTAAGGTGCAGCTGATATCAGCTCACGTTCTATTCTGTCGAGCAAGCCAACAACGTGTGCCTGCTGAGCATCAGCGGTTAATTCACCAGAGGCGAGATCAGCCTCGTATTGCGCAAGCGTTCCCACCGAACCTCTGTCCACCGGATTACCAATACCTGCAATTATATAACTGGAGAGCGACTAGCGCCACGGATAGCGCGTATAGCTTCTTTTTGACGTATCAATACATAGCGGTGCAGCGCATCGAGTTGCTCAACCGATAAATCCACAAAGCGGCAGATAAGTTCGCCATCTTCGGTATCCGGTAAGGCATCAACATAGCCGCTCATCGGCTTGGAGGCAGTTGGCAAATCCAGACTGAAGGGATAACGCCTGCCAGGTTTGGCCGCATCTTCATTGGTTGTGATAGCAACGGCACTGATTTGAAGTACGCGAGCTAAATTGCCGTCGAGCTGCAGTATCACAGGCTCATCAGGATTAGGCACAACTGAATATGCAGCACGCCCGGAAGAAGGCGCATGAACTGTTATCTCATTCATTACTTAATTGCGTAAACCTTGGGGTACCAACATGGAGAGCCGTGTACCTAATCGCTGCACATTATTATCATCAAGGATGATAGTCGCACCACGATAGGCAATCTCAACCACCACCATTTCTTTTAAATGCACTGACCGTAAACGACCGATCAACATTGTAGTGAGTATGGTCAGACAAACGCCTGCTACAAAGGGCAGCACATTAGCACCGGTCAGCAACTTGTCGTCAGCGCCCACCATTCTGACAATTGAAGCCATAGCGCCAATTAAAATGGCATAAATTGATGTGAGCGCAAAAACATCCTGTGCCAGCTGATGAAGCATGCGTTCGCTTCCAAGGCGCCGGTCCCAGCCTTGCTCTATATCTGTCGCCGTCGCAGCATCGCCAATAAGGTGGCAGACCTCTTCAACCTCAACACTATTAGAGCGAACTTCAGCGACGCCCAGCAAACCCTCACGACGGCACACATCACAAACATCAACCATGGCGCGTACCATTTCAGCTGGAGACGTACCGCCTCTTACGCCGCGCACTAGTGCGAAATGCAATGCATGCGTTAGCTGCTGTAGTGGGAAAGTAATGAGCAGGGCAACCAGCGTACCGCCAAACACAACAATCACAGGCTGGACCACATCAATAGCCTGCTGAGTACCACTCATAAACATGGCCAAACCTACGGCGAGTAGCACAGCTGCCAACACCAACGGAATGATCTGCCACACTGCTTTGGGGTCGTGTTTCAACACTACAAATTCATCTGGTTTGCGCAAATCCACGTTTACAGTTTTTCTCGCTGGCAGGTAAACATCCGGGTTCTAATGAGAATAGCAGACTCCCCGAATTACGCTTTACCCGCTAGCTCAAGCCAGGGAGGCACCAGCCTGCCTGCCTCATGTAACTGTGCATCCAGCGCATGCGCCCCCGGTTTGAGTTGCTCCAGAAATTGCCAGAAAGCCTGCGAATGGTCCAGGTGTTTGGTATGAGCCAGCTCGTGTAACAGCACGTAGTCCACCACATTCGTCGGTAAAAACAACAACTTGTAGTTCAGGCTGAGTGTGCCACTGGACGAATAGCTGCCCCAAAGTGTTCGCTGCCCACGGATCGACAAGCGCTTATAGCTGAGCCCATGTTCAGATGCACGCATCGCTAACCAGGGAGTAAGTACGCTTTTAGCACGCATTTTTAGTGCGGTAGCGATAGCCGTTGCGATAACCGGGCGGCTTTGCTGAGTAACACTGACATGCAGTTCGTTTGCGGATACCCAGCACACAGAGTCTGGCCCTCCCTGGGTCGGTACGTATTTTATATCGACATCCGTATTTATCGCACTTAGGGCGAGGCGTTCAGGCGGCCACTGCCGGTAAATCTCTGGCGTTCTTTCGTCAATTTCCTGCAGTGATTCCATAATCCAGCTACGCTGGCTCTCAAGCAGTGCCGGTATTTCGCGCTTTGGATATCGCTTTGGGATGGTCACTAACAGGCCGCGGCCTTGCTCTACTCGCAAGTAAACACGCCGCGCTGATTTCGACACAATGAGGGTGTACTCGATGGGTTCTGGGAGGCTGGTAGCCACTGACGATCGCGGCTTTGTAATATTCGTCGGCGCTTGCGGAGAATCGTTCTCGACCGACACGGTCGACTTTTCTATATCCGCAGGCTGAAACAACTCCAACTGAACTGGCCCGGCATCCTGCAAGCCAGGTTCAGCTCCCACAGTACGCACAGTATTTGCAGGTGTTAAAAAATCGAAACTCAGTTGGTCAGGCAAAGCCAAAGCCCTCACTGTTGCAGCTGCAATGCTATTCTACCTGTACCGCTGCTTCAACATGGATCGAAACCGTTATCTCATGTCTTTACTTACGATCACCAGCATTCTCATCACTGTCTCGGCATTGTTCGCGTGGATAAATTACCGCACCATAAAACTGCCCACAACCATCGGCATCATGGTTATCTCCCTGCTTTTCTCAGTATTCCTGGTGTTACTTGGGCGTCTGGGATTCAGTGAGGGTGTAGAAATCGCTCAAGGGCTGGTAGCGCAAATCGACTTTAATGCAGCGCTGCTTAATGGCATGCTGGGTTTTCTGCTTTTTGCCGGCGCCATGCACGTCAATCTGTACGACTTGCTGGACAGCAAATGGGTGATCGGTCTGCTGGCATCCCTCGGGCTTTTCATTAGCACCATTTTGGTCGGTGTCGGTACCTACCTCGTACTTAAGTTGTTTGGTATCAACCTCTCCTTTGCCTATTGCCTGCTCTTCGGTGCGCTTATTTCACCCACAGACCCAGTCGCTGTTATGGGCATTCTTAAAACGGCGGGTGTATCCCCAGCGCTGGAAACCAAAATCACTGGCGAATCCTTGTTCAACGATGGAATTGCCATTGTGGTTTTTCTAGCCTTGTTTGGTATTGCGGTAAACGGCGACTCATTCGACCCCGGCACCATTGGCATTTTATTTGTGCAGGAAGCCATCGGCGGTGCTTTATTTGGGTTTGTGTGCGGTTGGATTGTGATGCAAATGCTCAAACGTGTCGACAATTATCAGGTCGAAGTGCTGCTCACACTTGCGTTAGTGGCAGGCGGTTCAACGGCTGCTGCTGGCATGCATCTGTCAGCACCTATTGCAGTGGTGATCGCTGGCCTTATGATCGGCAACCACGGTCGGCGTGATGCCATGAGTGAAAAAACGGTTCAGCATCTTGATACCTTTTGGGAGCTGGTTGATGAAATACTCAACGCTGTGTTGTTCTTGCTCATTGGGCTTGAAGTCGTGGCAATGTCGACCGATTCCACAATCTGGTTTGCCGGGTTGTTACTGGCGTTTGTGGTGCTGGGTGCACGCCTTGCGGCGGTTAGCGTACCGGTTAATCTCTTAAAACTTCGCCGCGATTTCCATCCGCACGTGATTAAAATACTCACTTGGGGTGGCTTGCGCGGTGGTATCTCTGTTGCACTGGCACTGGCGATTCCAGCAGGACCAGAGCGCGACGTGATCGTTACCATCACTTATGTAATCGTGGTGCTATCCATTCTGGTACAGGGGCTGACGATCAACAAGCTTGTAAAAAGCACGCAAGAAGCAGCCGAACCCAACGCCACGCGCTAAGCCACTGGGCTAGCCTTAGAAATAGCGCGGTAACTTTAGAAATAGCAATGACTTAAGCAATCACCGTGGCTAAAGCGGCAGCCCCGCCCAGGCAACAACGGCCACTTAAATCACCAGCGTGGCAACAGCGACGGGCGGCTGAATACAGCAAAACCCGGCAAAGTCGCCACTTTTCTAGAGTACGCAAGGGTTGATAACTGCTAACATTCTGCCCTCAAGATCAACATGTTCATTATTTGGTGTAATTTGTTATGGCAAAAGAAATAACGCTTCATTTCATTACAAGCGCAGACGAAACGCTCACCGTAGATGCGGTTGTTGGGGACAGTGTAATGGAGACCGCAGTCAAGAACGATATCGATGAGATTGTCGCCGAATGTGGTGGCAGCCTGATCTGTTCCACCTGTCATGTGTATCTGGAGGATTCGACCATCGCGATCCTGCCAGAAGCTGATGATTCAGAACTCGATATGCTCGAGGGAGTTGCTTCAGAGCGTAAAGAAAATTCCCGCCTAAGCTGTCAAATCATTGTGTCTGAAGAGATGGAAGGCCACACCATTCGCACACCACAAGATCAGTAAGCCATGCCCATTCAGCCCATCCAAGGATTCAGCCGTATTGGAGAAGAAAACGCTTTTGCGGTTCTTGCCAGAGCGACTCAGTTAGCCAGCCAGGGTAAAGACATTATCAACCTTGGTATTGGCCAACCGGATTTTCCAACGCCACAGCATATTGTTGATGCTGCAATAAAAGCGTTGAATGATGGGCATCATGGTTATACACCTGCAACGGGGATACAAGAATTAAGAGAGGCCGTTGCTGACGATCTGGGTACACGCTACAACACAGATGTATCAAGCGATCACATTATGATCATGCCAGGAGGCAAGGTCACCATGTTCGCGGCCATCCTGATGATGGGAGAACCAGGGACTGAGATTCTCTATCCAGACCCCGGCTTCCCTATTTATCGCTCCATGATCGAATACACGGGTGCAACCCCGATACCGATACCTATCCGTGAAGAAAATGATTTTGCTTTTTCGGCAAAAGAAACACTCGGACTCATCAATGAAAAAACCCGCTTGGTAATTATCAACTCACCCGCCAACCCCTGCGGTGGTGTCACGCCAAAAGAGGAAATTGATGCACTGGTTAAAGGTCTTGAAGCGCATCCTGATCTCGCCATACTCTCAGATGAGATCTACGATCAGATGACTTACGATGGTACCGAGCACATCAGCTTATTGTCATATCCATCGATAAGAGACCGGCTAATACTCCTCAATGGCTGGTCAAAAACGTATGCCATGACAGGCTGGCGGCTTGGCTACAGTTTATGGCCAGAAGCACTGTTTAATAGCGTTAGAAAATTAGCGGTTAATGCCTGGAGCTGCGTTAACGCACCAGCGCAATTTGCAGCGCTTGCGGCGCTTACAGGCCCACAAGATGCTGTTGCATCCATGATGCAGGCGTTTGATGAGCGCCGGCAATTCGTATTTAAAGAATTGAATAACCTGCCTGATATCAGCTGTGTAAAACCGGCTGGTGCTTTTTACGCATTCCCAAACATTGCCCAAACAGGCTGGATGGCAAAACCATTGGCGTCAGCGCTACTCGAAGAGGCCAGTGTGGCCACCATAGGTGGGCCAGATTTTGGCGTTCATGGCGAAGGCTATATCCGAATTTCTTATGCAAATTCTTTGGAAAACATAGAGAGGGCGTTACAGCGTATCGATGACTTTTTACGCACACGCAAACCTGACTCATGATCAACCACCCAATGAAGGATATCGCTTCCCGCGTCTATAACCATTCCTTTAAGCTTGATCCAATCATTCGCAGCTTGCTTGACACAGATGTGTACAAACTGCTCATGCTACAAACCATCTGGAAAGAACACGCCGATGTTCCGGTCACTTTCTCACTGATCAATAGAACAAAGTCGGTCAGATTGGCTGAAGAAATCGACATTGAAGAACTGCGCGCTCAGCTTGATCATGCTCGCACACTACAGCTATCTAAAAAAGAACTCATCTGGCTTGCGGGTAACACGTTTTATGGTAAGCGTCGTTTGTTTACCGAACCCTTCTTAAACTGGTTTAAAGACTTCAAACTCCCTGCGTATAATTTACGTGTAGAGGATGGCCAGTATGTTATTGACTTCGAAGGTAGCTGGGCCGGTGTCACGCTATGGGAAATCTACATACTCTCTATTATCAGCGAGCTTCGCTCACGTGCAGCACTCGATGGAGTTGGGCGCTTCGAACTGGATGTGCTTTACGCACGCGCCAAGGCCAAGTTGTGGGAAAAAGTATTGCGCCTCGACGACCTGCCCGGATTGATGATCGCCGATTTTGGTACCAGAAGACGGCACAGTTTTTTGTGGCAACGCTGGTGTATCGCCGCCATGAAAGAAGGCCTTGGGGATAAATTTATCGGTACCAGCAATGTACTCATGGCGATGGATCTCGACTTGCACGCTATTGGAACCAATGCACACGAGTTGCCCATGGTAACTGCAGCAATGAGCAATAACGATGAAGAACTTCTTCACTCACCCTACCGTGTATTGGAAAGCTGGCAACGCACTTACGATGGCAATCTGTTAATTGTATTGCCTGATACCTACGGCACAAGCACGTTTTTAAAACATGCACCAGAGTGGGTTAGCGACTGGAGCGGTTTTCGTATCGACTCCAAAGAACCTATCGAAGGTGGCGAAGAACTTATTGCCTGGTGGGAGTCACGCGGTATCGATCCAAGAGAAAAGTTGCTTATCTTTTCTGACGGATTAACCGTTGAAACGATTGAAGAGGTGTATAAACGATTCCATGGCCGAGTGCGTTTAAGCTTTGGTTGGGGCACACACCTTACCAATGATTTCAGCCGTTGCGCTACCAAGCCTAACCCGCAATTAAAAGCCATTTCGCTGGTATGTAAAGTGACACACGCAAACGGAAAACCCACCGTAAAACTGTCGGACAATATAGAAAAAGCCACCGGGCCTGACAGCGCTATCGAGCACTATCAAACGGTTTTTGGCACTGAAAACAGGGGTAGCATGGATGTGGTTGTTTGAACCCCGGCAGGCACTTGGTTTTAGGTGTTAGGTTTTAGGTGTTAGGTGTTAGACGTTAGATTTCAGCCAATAGATATCAGTGGCAAATGCAGGTATGCAAATGCAGGCATAAGGTGTAACTCAGCCGATCACTGCTCCTTTGAGTTAACTGCAATCAGTCTGCATCGGGCTTCACACAGGTAGCCATCAATTTTTGTAAGAAGACCATCGAGTCAAACGCCGTATCAGGCCAAAGACGACAAATAAAAACAGCAGTGGAAAGACCAATGTTTGCATCACAAATACCACAATAAGTTTTATGGTATTTTCACTGATAGACTCCGCCGCTATCCGGTATTCCTCATAGCGCTTTTCCAGATCAATCTTTTGCACCATTTGCTGATAGATATCTTTTGCGCGATTAACCAGGCCAGTTGACGGTGCTTGCGAGACTTGAGCCTTTTGATTCAACTGACCGATTGCTTTCTGCGCGCTTTGCAGCTCCTCGGTTGCCTGCGTGTAGTCCGATTGCAAAAATGTCTGATAAACCCAGTCATTGGCGATCGCTATCGCTGGCATCATAAAACGCAAGAGTAAAAGAAACAGAAACACCCGACCTAATATAAATTGTGAGTGCTTGCTACGCGTAAACAACAAGCTGCCCACGAACAAGATAGCGGCCACCGCAACACCAATAATCAAACCATGCCAGGAGCTCATTGATAGCAAGACTTTTTGCACACCGAGCGAGCTGGTGGCAAGCAGCATAATCCACGAAAATCGTTCTACCAGATCGTTAATGGGGTCGAGGATTTGACCGGGAGTAAAGTTGATGCCGACACCTGCGGGTTGTATGGCAACTTCAGTACCCTGGGCAACTGAAATAACACCATTAAGGCCGCGAGCAACCGCGTAGCCAAGTAATGCGCGTTTGAATGAAGCATCAATGTGTTGCTCACCACGTGAGTCTGTCAGTGGCAACAAGGCAAACACCGATGCCAGCACAACCAAAACGATAGTGAGCAAGGAGACTTTTGTCAGTTTCATGTTTGCAGCCTATAACAGGAGAGAGCCTATTGTGCAGACCCCGTCCGCGCTGTAACCTCGATTTCTATCTTCATGGCGGGATCTGCCAATGCCGCGGAAAACATCGTCGCAGCCGGGCGTATATCACCAAAGTAACGTCTCAGCACTGGCCAGCAAGGCTTAAAGTCAGTCATATCGGGGAAAATATAATGTACCCTCACTACATCCGCCATGGATGATCCTGCATCCTGCAGCGCCGCTTCAATGTTTTGCAAACACTGATCAGCCTGTTCTTTGACATCATCCGAGATGCTCATTGTGCTGTAGTCATACCCTGTAGTACCTGCGACGAAAACCCAGTTCCCGTCAACCACAGCGCGTGAATAACCAATATCTGCTTCAAAGCTCGACCCCGAACTGATCAATTTACGACTCATAATGTGGATTCCTCAGTTAACTCTCTTTAATTGTGGGCAACTCGTAGCACGATCAAGAACTCATGGTCAATAATTGCCAGAATATGGTCGAAATAGTGTTAATCAGCTTCCAAAATATCGCCATCTTAGGCGTATTTTCGGGCAAACTATGCAGCATTATATAG
>CALHRQ010000155.1 GCA_938038175.1 uncultured Granulosicoccaceae bacterium
AGACAGATTTGCTTGGCCAGAGAAAAGACCGAGTCGCGCTGAAAGACGATCGGCTTGTGTATCGTGCTTGCTCTATGGCCTATGCCCGAGCGCTTGGTTACAGTAGCCCCGACGAAGTCATCGGCAAGACCGATTTTGAGCTAATGCCTGCGGAAATTGCTCGTGAGCAGGTTCAGTTAGATAATCAGGCCATATATTCCTCTCAAGCTGATATCAGCACAATTCGATTGGGTCAGAACCTCAGTTCCTCAATGATAGTGCGTACACCCGTTGTGGCGGCAGATGGTCTCGTCAATGGTATTGATTTACGTCTTATCGGTGGCCCAACCATCAGCCTGCCAAAATCAGCGGTCACCATCGATTACCAAACACTGGTTAATGATGGTTTGCAGGGCAGCTTGATTTTTAATAAATCCGAGATTTTATTTGCCAATGACAGCGCAGCCAAAGTGCTGGGATTTGAAAATGCTCAAGCCATGATAGAGCGTGGCAGGCTGCAAGAGTTGTTTGATGATGCGACCCTGGCCAGAGTGACTGAGTCGGCAGTAGAAGAAATCGAGATGCCTGAGTCTGGTCAGGCACAGCGGATCAACGTTTCCGGGCGCACCGTTAAGGGTCAGCCGGTGCGCATGATTGCGCGCGTCATTCAAGTGCAATGGGGAGTAACGAAGGCGACGTTGCTCTCTTTTGTGGACGTGCCTACACCTGCGGTCGAGACATCAACGACGGGCGCCAACAGTCGAATTGTAAAGCGTGCCGGTGTTGTTGGTAAACTTGATAGCGCCCTTACTGCCGAGGTGAGTGAGCTACAAATAAGTGAGCAGCGATACCGGCACTTTGCCAAAGCATCTGCCGATTTCTTTTGGGAACTTGACAGTAATTTGATGTTTCGTTTCGTCACGGATGAATTAGAAACGGTACTCGGTATTCCTCGTGAACACCTCATCGGCCGCACTCATAACCAATTGCTTTCTCATCCAGCTAACATGAATGATGCAGAGCATTGGCGCCGGCACCTTGATGTGTTAATTGATAAACAGCCGTTCCGTGATTTTGAATTCAAATGGGTGGTTAACGGCGAGACCAAAGTTATTCGCTACAGCGGTATTCCTGTATTTAATCAAAAAAAACACTTTATAGGCTACCGAGGCAACGGCTGTGACGTAACGGCGACCGTAAAACAGGCGGAAGCAGTGGCCTACCATGCTAACCATGATGCTCTAACTGGTCTGGTTAACCGTCGTCATTTTGAAGCGTTGGTTGATAAAGCCCGAACCTCTGCTAGTGTCGACCGAAAGGTGCACGCCATGTGTTTTATGGACCTTGATAGCTTCAAGATCGTTAACGATACCTGTGGCCATGAAGCGGGTGATGAGTTGCTGCGTCAGTTAGCACAGTTGTTCTCAAGCCTTGTTCGCAAAAGTGATGTCCTGGCAAGACTTGGCGGCGATGAATTTGGTGTCTTTTTGTATAAATGCAGTGTCGCTGAAGCATTAAAGCTTGCAAATCAAATCAGAGCAGAAGTGGAAAATTTCCAGTTCTTCTGGAAAGAGAATCGTTTCACTGTGGGTGTCAGTGTCGGTCTTGTGGTAGTTGATGATCGTTGGGAGAATTTAAAATCGCTGTTTAGTGCAGCGGATTCTGCTTGCTATATCGCCAAAAACGAAGGGCGTAACCGAGTGGTTGTTTATCGTGAGGGCGATGGCCACACGAGTAATCGCAATGTAGCAACGCATTGGGTCGAAGAAATCAATACTGCACTGGAAAGTGACCGTATTCGTCTGGCCTATCAAAAAATACAGCCGCTGCATAGCCAGCCAGATGGCCTGCGTTTTGAAATGCTTTTGCGCATGGAAAACACCGAAGGTAAGCTGGTAGGCCCGCAGTCGTTTTATCCGTCCGCTGAGCGCTACGGGCTGGCAATGGCTTTGGATGAACGTGCATTAGAACTCACACTGGATTGGCTAAGCAGTAATCCACGCTTGCTTCAATCTTTACGCTACTGTTCATTGAATCTCTCCAGCGGTTCATTTGCCAATGTCATCAACGCGCATGTTTATGTTGAGAAAATACAAAAAAGCGGTGTGCCACCTGAAAAGCTCTGCTTTGAGATAACCGAAACAGCGACCATTGCCAATTTGTCCAACGCTTCAGAATTTATGAATGTGCTCAGTGATACTGGTGTGCGCTTTAGTATCGATGATTTTGGATCCGGGCTTTCTTCGTTTGCCTATTTACGCAAACTGCCAATCGATTTTCTGAAGATCGATGGTTTGCTCGTGAAGAACATCCTGAATAATTCAACCGACTACACCTTGGTTAAGTGTATAAACGATATGAGTAAATCCATGGGCAAACGCACCATTGCTCAGTTCGTTGAAACACCACGGTTGTTAAATGCGGTTAAAGATATCGGTATCGATTTTGCGCAGGGCTATCACATAGAACAACCCCAGCTAATCGATACAGAACAAGCCGTGAAGCCAGCTTAAGCCCTAATCCCATCTTGAATATTCTGTATATTGCTGTACATCGCCATGTAGGATGGGGGGCTGAGCATTGGCTTGCCAACGCATTCGAGCGCCACGGTTGCAAGGTGATGCGGTTTGATTACCGCGCACGAAAAAAACTCTTCAAGCCCTGGTGGCTTATCCGCAGAGAGCTTGCATTGATAGCCAAAACCAACCCACCTGATGTGGTGCTGTTTCAGCGTTGTGAGAACATGCCTGCATCCATTGCCAGTGTATTTGATTGCCCCAAAGTGTTCTGGAGTACCGAGCCACTGATCAGGCGTCGTGATGTTGATCAGTTTCTTGAAGTTAAAGGTTTGTTTGATTGGGTCTACTTACACACTTACACCTGTGTTGATGTCTGTCGCGATGTGTTTCAGCACTTAAACAATACATCATCAGTAATGCATAATGCAGGTGCAATAGAAAATACGCCTGGAGATGCAGTAAGGCCGCGTTTTGCGATTTTCAACAGAAATGTATCGCCGCGCCGCGGTGTCTGGCTGGCAGCCGTTGAAGATCTGGTTGATGTGATTGGTGGTCGTTATGGAGAGCCTTACTTTCGCGATTTAAGGGAAAGCCATATTGCAGTTAATATTCACTTTGCGGAAGAAAGTGTGGATGATTTTGAAACCGGTATATTTGAAGCGATGGCCAGTGGTTGTTGTGTGGTCAGTGAAACACTAAATGATAAAACAGTTGCCGATATGGGAATGGTTGACGCCATTGTGCAAGTGGCCAGCCCTGAAGAGCTGCGAGTGGCATTGCTGGATTTACAATCGAACCCTGAGAAAATTACACAGTTGCAGGCAAATGCACAAAGTGCAATGAGTAGCAATCGCTGGGATGCTCGCGCTGAACAGATGCTTGCGAAGTTCGCTGAAATATCCCGTTAACGTTTATAAGCATCTGCCAGATATACATCAAAGCCGCTTTGGCAGACGAGTCGCTGAGAAGCTTGAGCCAATGTGCATCAATGCCAAAATATAAAAAAACAATTGGAAGTCGTAGACTAGCAATGCGACGGTGACGATAGTTGGAGTTAACAACTCTGATGCTTCTCTCCAGGTTGAAAATACGGTTGTCATTGATGTGCGCTCGCGTGGCTTGACCATGCGCATAAAAGGAATGTTTCCCAGTACATCGAGCATTACGCCGCCAACCGCACCGCTGACCCAAAATACGAGCCCAATGGGTTTGGCTTCACCCACAAGACCCAAAGCCGCCGTACTTAATCCAGTTAGCAGCAAAGCGCCTACGATGATCTGTCTGGTGCCAACCTGGTCAGCTAGTCGCTTAACCAGCGGGCTAAAAAACAGCATGACACTGATACCCGACAGCAACAAGCCTGCTGCCCATGCAGGGTAGCCAGCTTCAAGCACATAGATTGGGCCGTATATAAACATCGCAACCCAAAAGCAGGAACGGCTAAGGGTTATGCCATAAGCCACTCTGAGGTATTTCTGTTTGGTAAATCGCCTAATGGCAAGCAACGGATTTTTCGCGCTCGACTGGGCTTTTTGCAGTACCTGATTACTGCCAAGACGCAGTGTCCAAAAGTAGATCAGCATTAAAACAGAGGATAGGGCTGATAACCCGAAAGCAATGGCTGTCTGGCCGATTGATACCAGCCATGTGCCCAGAAAAGGGCCAATAAACCACGACAGGCCAGTGTATTGCATACGGCGTGATTCATTGCGCGAAAGATCTCGCTTGCCAATGTAGTCCATGATGTATAACGACATGCACACGGAAAAAATAGAAGCAGCTGCAGAGCGCATGCCGATGCCAAGTGATAACAAAGCGGATTTTTCTGTATACAAAAAGAGGGCTGCCAGGAAAAGAAACACAGCTCCCAGAGTGACTACCCAACGGCGTTGTAAAAAGCTTTCTAGAGTACCGATGTTAAGGGTTACGAATAGTGTCAGGATACCTGCGAAAAGATAGAGTTGCGCGACATTTTCTTTGCTGCCCAGCGCACTAAGTGCAACAATGGGGATAGTACCTACAAGCAGTGAGCGCGAAAAGCCTTCAAGCCCTGCAAGCCGTGCTAACGATTTGCTAGTGTTGTCCGAGAGCTGATCAAGTGCGGCGGGACGTCTGTGAAACACGGAGTAATAGCCAGGAAAGTTCGACTGTTATAGCCTGTGTTGTTTGCAAAAATCAGGCTTCCTTAGCTGCGACGCACATGGCGCAGATAGAACCGAAAATCAAATAAAACGAATAGATAAATGCAATTGAAAATCAGATATCACGAGTAATCAGATGTAACCATGAAATCTGAACATCATGCAGGAGCTTGTGAATTGAAATACACCGCAGAATCACTGGAAGCCTTATCAAGCACTGTGCTTAGCGCAATGGGTTGTGGCGCAACTGAAACCGCAATCGTTGCGAAACATTTAGTGAAAGCCAATCTGACAGGGCATGATTCCCATGGCATTGGTATGTTGCCTATGTATGGGGAGCAGGTGCAGGATGGCAACCTTGTGCCAAATCAAACACCCACATTAAAGCCGCCGGTGGGGGCTATTACGCTTGTTGATGCAAAGCGCGGGTTTGGGCATCGCATGGCTTTGCTGGCACTCGATCATGCCATGCAAACAGTGCCTGAGCATAAGGTCGCCATACTTGGCTTGCGTAATTCGGGGCATGTCTCTCGTGTTGGTACTTATTCAGAGTACTGTGCTGCACAGGGCTATGTCTCTTTGCATATGGTCAATGTTGTCGGGCACGACCCTCTTGTCGCACCTCACGGTGCTCGAGAAGCGGGTTTTTCAACTAATCCAATTAGTATGGCCATGCCTGTCGATGGGCAGGCTAAACCGATGCTCGACATGGCAACCAGTAAAGTCGCCTTTGGCAAGGTACGCGTTGCACACAATAGGGGCAAGACTGTCCCGAGCGAGTGGCTTATCGATGTTAATGGGGTGCCAACCAGTAATCCTGCGCAAATGGCGGAACATAGAGCAGGTGCATTGAGTGCTTTTGGCGAGCATAAAGGGTCTGGGCTGGGGCTTTTCGTTGAATTGCTGGCCGGAGCATTAGCCAGCGATGACACGGTTGCCAGCATGCCGCACATAGCGCGCGGCGTGATCAATAATATGTTTTCAGTCATTATTGATCCGTCCGCCTTTGATGATCCACAGGCTGTTGCACAGCGCACCATGGCATTTTTTGATTATATAAAAGCCAAACCCGCTGCTCGTGGTGTTGATGAGGTGCTAATGCCAGGAGAGCCAGAGCAACGTTATGAGGCTGATCGGCAGCGAAATGGAATAGATGTTGATGAAGAAACCGTCAGGCAGATTGTGGAAACTGGCGAGATGTTTGGCTGTGATGCGAAGGAGCTTCACAGCCTATTTGTGGCTATCTAACCACTTGGATTAGTGTTCGAGGCCTTAGGCCCTGCAATCTAACTTTATTAGTTAACGTCTGATCGATATTGCCAGGCTAGGCAGTTTTTAGCCACGACGCCAGCGATGGTATTTTTCAACCCACTTGAGCAAAGTCTCTGGTTGGTGTGCACGTTTCCATTCACCCGCAGCATACTTGTTGGCTTCAGCATTAGTCGGGTAAATGTGTATTGTGCCAAGAATTTTGTTCAATCCGATATTATATTTCATGGCCAGTACATATTCTGCAATTAAATCTCCCGCACCAGAACCGACAATAGTGACACCAAGAATCTTGTCTTTACCTGGTACTGTTAGGACTTTAACCACTCCATGGTTGGTGCCATCTGCAATAGCGCGATCAAGATCATCAATACCGTAGGTTGTGACTTCATAAGCTTGGTTTGCGGCCTTGGCTTCTAACTCGTTGATACCGACACGGGCTACTTCAGGGTCGGTAAACGTTGCCCAGGGTATGACACGATAATCGGCACGAAATTTTTTAAAGGTACCGAATAAAGAATTAACGGCTGCATACCAGGCTTGATGCGCCGAGGTATGGGTGAACTGATACGGTCCTGCCACATCACCAACGGCATAGATATTGGGGAAGTCGGTTTGCAGGAATTCGTTGGTTTCTATGGTGCCGTTACTGCGTGTTGCAATGTTGAGCTCTTCGAGGCCAAAACCACTTGAGTTTGCGGCGCGACCGGTCGCAACAATGATTTCATCAAACGGCAGCCTTATGGTTTCACCAGCACTTTCACAGATCAGTACCTTTTCACCACTGGCATCAACTTCAACGCTTATAGCCTTGGTATTGACCCTGACTTCGATGCCTTCACTGATAAATTTGTCGTGCACCATCTGCGCAATGTCTGGGTCTTCCTTGTTCATGATGGCTTCGGCCATCTCGACTTGCGTGACTTTGCTGCCAAGACGATTGAAGGCTTGTGTCAATTCGCTCCCGATTGGGCCTCCGCCCAAAACCACCAGACGTTTTGGCAGCTCTGTGAGCTGCCAAAGGTTGTCTGAAGTGAGAGGCACAATTTTATCAAAACCAGGAATAGGTGGTACAAATGGACGGCCACCGGTTGCAACAATAATGTTGCGTGTAGTCAGTGTCTGACCATTAACTTCAACAGTCCAGGGCGAACTGATCCGGCCTTCGCCTTCAATAACATCAACACCAAGACCTGTATAGCGTTCTACTGAATCGTGCGGCTCGATTTTCGCGATGATGTCATGTACACGCTGCATGGTTTTAGCAAAGTCGATACTGCCTGTGGCTTCTTCTACGCCGTAGTGTTGAGAATGCTTGATGTTGTCCATCAGCTTGGCACTGCGGATCAACGCCTTGGATGGAACACAGCCGGTGTTAAGACAATCACCTCCCATTTTATGGCGTTCGATAAGAGAGACCTTAGATTTAACTGCGGCAGCGATATACGCGGAGACCAAGCCACCTGAACCAGCGCCAATGACAACAATGTCTCGGTCAAATTTCTCAGGTTTGGGATAGTCCTTGTAGACCTTGCGCGCTTTGACAATGTCCACGATTTTTTTTGCTATCAGCGGGAAGATCCCCAACAGCGCAAAAGATAAAATAAGTTTGGGTGACAGAATGCCTGCAAGGCTATCGATCTTGGCTAACTGTGTCCCTGCGTTAACAAATACGAACGTACCGGCTAGCATGCCAATTTGACTAACGATGTAATACACACCGGTTTTTATTTTGGTTAAACCCATTACCAGGTTGACCAGGAAGAACGGGAAGACCGGCACCAGACGCATGGTAAACAGATAAAACGGACCGTCCTTCTCCATGTTACTGTGGATGGTCTGGAGCTTGGATCCGTAACGTGACTCTATAGTGTCGCGCAGTAAATAACGTGACGCGAGAAACGCAAGCGTTGCGCCAATAGAAGATGCGAAAGAGGCTACCAGCAGTCCTGTAAACAGTCCGAAGATTGCGCCAGCACCCAACGTGAAGAGAACCGCACCTGGCAGAGACAAGGCAGTAGCCGCAACGTACGCCACAAAGAAAATAGCGATGACCTTGAAAGGGTTGGCAGCATAGAGATCATCAAGCTTGCTCTGAGCACCTTTGAGATATTCAAGGTTAAGGAAACGACCCAGATCAAAGATGAAAAATGCACCCACTAGCAGCACAAGTATTATGATTAACCATTTCTTACTGTTCATGGCTCGATTTTGATCCTGAATTTTTTAATTATTAGCTGCCGGTAGATACGATGGAAATACTATAGTTCCCAGGCTGGCTGCTGTGATGATTTTTCGATAACATACATATAATTAAGGTAAATAATTTACTCAAGATGACCAGTCCGGTGTCCAGAATCACATTACTAGCGCCGGGTTGTTTTTCTGGTACAGATGCCCAACTACCGACATCATTCAAAACAGATTCCGCAGCTGGTGAATCTGATCAATCGTCAAACACAATAGAATCAACTGAACAGGCAACTCAATCAATACAGCCAAGCCTCCCATTATCACCTAAAAACAAAAGTAAGGTGGTTAAAACAGGTACTGCGTGTTTGGAACAAGCACTGTATCAGTCGCTGCTGCATCATACACCGGCACTTGGTGAACTGCCCGCTGCTGCGCTACGGCTTCGGACGCTCGAGCAAAGTCTTGCTGCTCAACATGTTGTGTGCGCTGACCCCGTGCATTTGTTGCCAGATAAAGATAATGCAAGGCTAATTCCACCTGAGTCACTTGCCATTGAACCAGCAGAAACTAAAGCCTTGATAAAGGCATTCAATGCGCTTGTGAAAGATGATGGATTACGTCTTTATGCCATCAGCACAACACAGTGGGTATTGACCGGTCAGCCCGCTACCGGGTTAGATACGTGGCCATATCATACCGTTGCCAGTGGAAAAATTGCCGGGTTTTTACCGCGCTTACACAGTGCAGCACCCTGGCGAACTTTGATCACTGAGGCGCAGATGCTATTTCATTCGCATGAGGTGAATGAGCGTCGGCGTGCTAAAGGCCTTCCTGCAATCAATGGAATCTGGTTTTGGGGCGGTGGGGCGCTTCCTGCCATCAAAGATGGCAATAGTACTTTATCGTCAGGAACCAATACATTATCTGCCTCAATCAATACAGAATTGTATGCAAATGATGCTGCTTCTTGTGAACTGGCCACATACCTCGATAAGCCTAGCCTGCCACTGAGTGCAGCAGACGAATTCCTGAAGAGCTGTGCAGGCTCAGCAATACCAGCGCAAAGCACAGCCCATATTGTGATCGTAGAGGACACTCTGTACAGGGCCTGGCTTTCCGGTGATCTAAGCGCTGCTCGATTGGCGCGTCAGCAATTGCAATCGCAATGGGTTGAGCCATTGCAAAAGCGGGTTGGCGAAAGCAGTCTGGGCAGCTTTGTTCTGGACGGCTGCGAAGGTTATGCGTTGGAAGAAACCTTCGAACCGGCATCGGTGCGGGCAGGGTCACGCGAACACTCTGGCAATGACAGAGGTCATCGTTGGTGGCGAATTTTACAAAGATTTATTCGGCGTGGGTCTGCATGAGTGACCAAAAATCAGCGAATAAACCAAAGGATAATCGCCAGAACAACACGGTTTCTGTGCGGATCGTTCGACGAAAGAATAGCCAATGCCGAGAATCTGACGATGCTCCGATTCATACATCAGCGCTTGTGCATCGAGTACTGGCTGCTCGCGGCGTAACATCCGCTGCCGAGCTTGAGTTTTCTTTTGACGATCTGCCCCGTCCCGATACTCTACCTAATATTGATGAAGCAGTGGATCGGCTTGTGCTGGCGTTGCAAAATCAGCAACGTGTATTAGTAGTTGGCGACTATGACTGTGATGGTGCAACCAGTACATCACTGGCTGTATTGGGCTTGCGTGATTTCGGGTTTAAGCATGTCGACTTTATCGTCCCCAACCGTTTTGAATTTGGCTATGGTTTGTCTCCTGCCATCGTTGAGGTGGCAGCCAAACAAAAACCTGACCTGATCGTGACGGTTGATAATGGCGTTGCGTCGTTCGAAGGTGTCAAAAAAGCCAACGCGATAAACATCGATGTGCTTGTCACAGATCATCATTTGCCGCCCGACAAGTTGCCAGAGGCAGTTGCTATTGTTAATCCCTCGCTGGTCGCGTCCACTTTTCCAAGTAAGAATCTGGCTGGCGTGGGTGTTGTCTTTTATGTATTGCTGGCCTTACGAAGCAAGCTAAAGGCGATGAATTTGCCAGGCGGGCAAGCGCGTTTGTCAGATTATCTGGATTTAGTTGCAGTGGGGACTGTTGCTGATGTGGTGCCATTGGATCGTGTTAATCGCACACTGGTTGAACAAGGTTTGCGAAGAATCAGGCAGGGGCGCACCCGAGCTGGCATTTCTGCGATTCTTTCACGTGCTGGTCGTGATCAGCATCGTGCCATAGCTGATGATATTGGTTTCGCGATTGGTCCACGGCTCAATGCAGCGGGCCGCATAGACGATATGACGCGCGGCATAGATTGTCTGCTGACAGACGATGAACTTGCTGCACACAAGATGGCAATTGAGCTGGATACGTTTAATCAAAAGCGTAAAACAATCGAGAAAACGATGCGTGATGAAGCAGAAGCTGCGCTTGCTCAAGCGGCGTTAAAAGCGAATCATGCCAATGACAGTTTCACTGTAGTGTTGTTTGACGAACAATGGCACCAAGGCGTTATTGGGATTCTTGCCGGGCAGCTAAAAGAATCCCTACACAAGCCAACGGTTGTTTTTACCGCCGACGGACATGATCTTATAAGAGGCTCTGCGCGTTCAATAGAGGGTGTCCATATCAGAGATGTGTTTGATACGCTGGCAGCACAAAATCCTGGCATGATCGATAAATTCGGCGGCCATGCAATGGCGGCTGGGCTCTCTATAGCACGCGATCAATTCAGTCGATTTGCCGAAGTCTTTGATGCTGAAGTTAAGCGCGTTTGCAATGGGGTATTACCTGCCAGACAATGGCTTAGTGATGGCTCCATGTCTGATACTGACCGTACCCTTGAAACAGCTCAGCTTTTACAGACCGTTGGCCCCTGGGGACAGGGTTTTCCAGCACCGATCTTCGACGATCGTTTTCTTGTAGAGAGTGCCAGGGTTGTCGGATTAAAGCATTTAAAGCTGGAACTTCGTTCCCTGAACACAGATCCAGCCGTGCCTCAGGGCAAACAGTATGATGCAATCGCATTTAAACAGCCAGCCTGTCTGGCTGCAGGTGATGAAATCAGGCTGGTTTACTCATTGTCCGAAAATCATTTTCGTGGTGAAACCCGATTACAGCTTATGGTTAAGCATATACAGTCAGCAACAGGCTAATTGCGCTACACTTGCAGCCCGGTTTGAACGAAACAACGCGTGATAGACAATGGAAATTGCTCCTCATCTCCAACATATAGAGGATCTGCGGCAACGTGCCGTCTCCCTCAGGGGGTATCTTTGACTACCAGAGTAAGAAAGAACAGTTAGAAGAGGTCATGCTTGAACTGGAAAATCCGGAAGTCTGGAACGATCCGGAACGTGCTCAAAAGCTTGGACAACAACGCGCTTCTCTGCAGGAAACAATCGACATTTTCGATAGGCTGGAAGGTGGGCTCGGCGATGCTGAAGATCTACTTGAAATGGCGCGCGAAGAAAATGATCAGGAAACGCTGCAATCGGTGGTTGATGATCTTTCAGGCTTTGAAGAGAATGTCGCTGGACTCGAATTTCGGCGCATGTTTGCTGGTGAGCAGGATCCAGCCAATGCTTTTTTGGATATTCAGGCGGGCAGCGGCGGTACCGAAGCACAGGACTGGGCAGAAATGCTATTGCGTATGTTCCTTCGCTGGGGTGAGCGCGAAGGCTTCAAAACCGAATTAATAGAGGTCTCCCCAGGCGATGTTGCGGGTATCAAATCGGCAACGGTGAGTATCCAGGGAGACTATGCCTTTGGATGGCTGCGGACCGAAACCGGAGTGCATCGCCTGGTTCGCAAAAGCCCCTTCGATTCGGGTAATCGTCGTCATACTTCGTTTGCAGCTGTGTTTGTATCTCCTGAAATCGATGATGATATCGACATTGATATAAACCCGGCAGATTTACGTATCGACGTCTACCGTGCGAGTGGCGCTGGTGGCCAGCACGTTAACCGAACCGAATCGGCAGTCAGGATTACGCATGAGCCTTCTGGGATTGTCGTGCAATGTCAGAATGATCGCTCGCAGCATAAAAACAAAGCCACTGCAATGAAGCAATTAAAATCAAAGCTGTATGAAGCAGAGTTACAACGCCGCAGTGGTGATCAGCAAGTGGTGGAGGATGGCAAATCTGATATTGGCTGGGGCAGCCAAATTCGATCTTATGTGCTGGATCAATCACGCATCAAGGATTTGCGCACTAATGTAGAAACCAGCAATACGCAAGCAGTGCTTGATGGTGAT
Organism: uncultured Granulosicoccaceae bacterium; assembly: GCA_938038175.1. Lineage (GTDB taxonomy): Bacteria > Pseudomonadota > Gammaproteobacteria > Granulosicoccales > Granulosicoccaceae > Granulosicoccus. Next base: position 12,365 of record CALHRQ010000155.1, read on the forward strand.
ATAAACCAGTTCATTAAAGAGAGCTTAAAAGCCGGTTTATAGTTTGCATCTTTTAACAGTATATTTTAAGCAGCAACGGCAATACAGAATAAATTTAAAATTATGAGTGAAGATGACAATCAATTAATTGCCCAGCGCAGAGAAAAATTGCAAGTGTTGCGTGAGCGCGGCAATGCCTTCCCCAACGATTTTGCACCTACTCACAAAGCATCTGCATTACAGGCAGAGCATGGTGAAAAAGAAAAAGAAGCGCTTGCCGAAGAGGGGGTCGAGGTATGTGTTGCCGGCCGTATGATGTCACGCCGCATTATGGGTAAGGCAAGCTTTGCGGGTTTGCGAGATGTTGACGGCAACATCCAACTGTTTGTACAAAAACAAATGCTCGGTGATGAGGACTATGATGACTTCAAGCATTGGGATATTGGTGATCTGATCGGTGCAACGGGTACTTTGTTTATCACTAAAACGGGTGAGCTAAGCATTAAGGCAGCAAAGCTGACCTTACTGACAAAATCGCTGCGGCCACTGCCAGAAAAATTTCATGGCTTGAGTGATCAGGAGACGCGCTACCGTCAACGCTATGTTGACTTGATCATGAATGAGGATACGCGTAACACCTTCAGAATGCGCTCAGCTGTGGTCAGCTATATTCGTCAGTTCATGATGCAACGAGAATACCTTGAAGTAGAAACACCCATGATGCAGGTCATTCCGGGTGGTGCTGCAGCACGTCCTTTTATCACGCATCACAATGCGCTCGATATAGATTTGTATTTACGCATTGCCCCAGAGCTGTATTTAAAACGGCTCGTCGTGGGTGGCTTCGAGCGGGTGTTTGAAATCAATCGCAATTTTCGCAACGAGGGTTTGAGTACACGTCATAACCCAGAATTTACCATGCTGGAATTTTATCAGGCCTATGCAACCTACGAACACCTGATGGATTTGACCGAAGAAATGTTTCGAGGGCTTGCCAGTGAGGTGGTGGGTTCACTTACCATCCCAACGGAGGATGGTGAATCGCATTTTGATTTTGCTCGACCATTTACTCGTCTGAGTTTGTTTGATTCTGTTTTGCAGCATAACGAGGGTATCAGTGCAGACGCTCTATCTGACCTTGATCAGGCACGAGCCATTGCCAAGGGCTTGCACATAGATGTTAAGCAAAGCTGGGGGCTGGGCAAGGTGCAAACCGAGATATTTGAAGCAACGGTAGAAGAGAACCTTCACGATCCTACCTTCATTACCCACTACCCGACTGAAGTTTCACCCTTGTCGAGACGAAACGATGATGATCCCAATGTCACTGATCGTTTCGAGCTGTTTGTTGGTGGTCGGGAGATCGCCAATGGTTTTTCAGAGCTCAATGATGCGGAAGATCAGGCCGA
>CALHRQ010000156.1 GCA_938038175.1 uncultured Granulosicoccaceae bacterium
GAAACTCGGCAGGTGATTGGTTCAGAAGCTCTTGTACGCTGGAAGCATCCTAAGGAAGGGTTTATTTCACCTGAGGTTTTTGTGCCGGTTGCAGAAGAGGCCGGAATGATAATTGAGCTCGGTGAGTGGATATTGCATACAGCCTGCATGGAAACGCGCAAGCTGCATCAGCTTGGGTACGATACTCTAAACATTGCAGTAAATATCTCTGCTGTACAGTTTACCGATGGCAACTTGTTGCCAATGGTGAGCAAGGCATTAACAGAAAGTAAGCTTGCACCTTCATCGCTTGAGCTTGAGATTACAGAAAGTGCGGTAATGCATGATCCAGAAGAGGTTATTAACTCACTACACGAACTTTCGCGATTTGGAATGCGGCTGGCGATTGATGACTTTGGTACAGGCTATTCGTCATTAGCCTACTTAAAACGCTTTCCAGTCGATACGCTTAAAATTGACCGCGCTTTTATTACTGATATCTCTTGCGATAACGATGATGTCGCTATCGTTGAGGCAGTACTTGGCCTTGGTAAGCACTTCAATATGAAGGTGGTTGCTGAAGGTGTTGAAGACGAAGAGCAATTGCAGTTCTTGCGTTCACAAGGCTGTGATGTTGCCCAGGGTTACTTTATTAGTAAACCCATGCCGATCGCTGTCTATCTTGCCTGGTTAAGAAAATGGCCACAAGGTGTGCAAGGTGTGGATAACATTGATAATGTTGTCTGCATTGAGCAAACGGGCAAACTCCGAAACGCCAGCTAACTCCAATTAGCACAGACTAATGTGCGCCGAACGATGGCTACATTATTGTCTGCAGCGGCACGAGGCTAAGTTCATCTTTTTAATCTTGATCCTGAAGCCTTGGCTTTGATGTAGTCAGACGAAGCACTGTACTGTGACAAAGTATGCGCTGCTGGCATCAGTCTGCTAGCTACTCTACCTGGAAGCCGAGGTCAGGGTGTTCATCCTCGCTTTCAGCCTCAACTCATCTTTTGATTCAGGCTCCACGTGTTGCAGAGCAAGTTGTAACTGACTATGCGCTCTGCTTCTTTCGTTCAGGCCGATAAAATAATGCGCTAGCGATTCGTGGCTGGAAGCTGTTTGTCCCAGTTGCTGCTCTATGCTGGCTAGTTCACGCCACGCAAGTGGGTGAGGATTGTTACTGCTTCTGATATAACGCTTTGAGGTACGCATCGCCTGAGAGAGCTGGCGTTGTTGTATCTGTAGTTGTACAAGTTTTTCAACTACGGAATAACGCTGTGGGTAAGTCGCGTAAAGCTCGTTAAGTAACTTGCGGGCACCAGCTAAATTCTGCTCTAGTGTTAGTACATCTGCGCGTAACAAAATGGCACTAGGGTGACCAGGTTCTAACTCGTCAAGCTTGTCAAGGTATTCTTTGGCAAGTTCAAAGCGGTTGGCTCCTGCATGTAAAAGTGCAATGCCGTAGAGGTTGCCGGCGGTGGGCTTCGATTCAAATTGAGCTTGAAACGCTCTTTGTTGTTGCACTGCGTCGTCAGATGCAAGTATGGCAAGTCTTGCTTTGAATATTTGGAAATCAGCTTGAGGAACGTCAGGACGTGATGGCTGGTTATTGGCTCGATCTCTAGCTTCAGCAATGCGATTATTGTCGAGTGGATGCGTGCGTAAATACTGCAACTGACTATTGGATGTATTGAGGCTGTTTTTGCGTCGAAGTATGTCGAATGACTCTGCCATAGCTGCAGGGTTATAACGAGCGTTGGCCAGTACTTCGATACCGATACGATCTGCTTCTTCTTCGTTGCCACGAGTAAAGTTGATCGCGGACTGCTGAGTGGCTGCGATCCCTGCCGCCAGCGCTGCCTGACCAGCCTCGGGTGATGCCTGGCTGAGCAGCACAGCGGCTAAAACAGTAGCCGCTGCTCTGAATGAGTATTGGCTGCTTACCGCAAAGGCACGTGCGTGGTGTCGTTGCGTGACATGTGCAACCTCGTGAGCAACAACGCCCGCCAACTGTTCTTCTTTGTCCATGGCAGTGATGAGACCAATGTTGACACCCACATAGCCACCGGGTATGGCAAACGCATTGATGGAGGGGTCGTTGATTACAAAGAAGGTAAACTTGCGACCAGCGGCTTTGCCCGAAGCAAGCGCAAGCTTGGTGCCCAGGGTCTGGATATATTCTTCGGTTAATACATCGCGTGCGATAGGTAATGAGGCGCGAATTTGTCGGTAGAATTGAGCCCCTAATTGCTGCTCTTCCAATAGGGAAAGCGCCGCTTCAGCAGGCTCTCCCATAGTGGGTAAGTTTTGCTGAGCATGACTCAGGGATGAGATTGAGAATAGTGTCACACTCATCAAGCTGGCGAGGAGCGCGATGCTGGCTGGTCGAATTTGTTTTATTGTTTTTATTTTCTGACAAATTGTCATGGCTGTTTTGACTGATTGTCGGGTATTGGATTGCCTGTTTGGACTTCAAACCCTATGGTTCAGTTCCTGCTTGGTTTATGCCAATCTACCACGTGTCGGATTCTATTTCGGGGATCACAGCACAGTTCCATCAGCAACATACCCTTGATTGGCTAGTTTCGCTATACTCGCACATGTTAAGGGGCCCGACACAATCCGGCCTGTCAGTTAACCGGCGAAACGCCCTCTCACACAGAGATGGGTGCGACCCAAGCGGCACACCAACTCCGCTTCCACTTACCCGGTTGTTATATGCTGCGCAAGCCACCTCGACGACATCACCGGTAATCAGCCCCTATTATGCGGCGCTGCTTGCTATAAATCATATGAAAAAACCTAACACGGCTGTAGCCATACGAGCATTGGATCGTGTTAGAAACTGACGAGGAAAGTGACAGGTGGAATTAAACGGTGGTGCGCTTTTAATGGAAGCGCTTAAGGAAGAAGGTGTCGAACTGGTTTTCGGCTATCCCGGTGGAGCAGTACTGCATATCTACGATGCGCTCTATCAGCAAAATTCGGTTAAACATATCTTAGTGCGTCACGAACAGTCAGCCACACATGCTGCTGATGGTTATGCACGCGCCACGGGGAAGCCAGGTGTTGTCCTTGTAACGTCGGGTCCTGGTGCGACCAATGCGGTCACCGGAATTGCCACAGCGTTCATGGACTCCATCCCAATGGTGGTGCTATCAGGTCAGGTGCAAAGCCGATTTATTGGCAGCGACGCATTCCAGGAAGTGGACTGTGTCGGTATTACGCGCCCTTGTGTAAAACACAATTTCCTGGTGGATTCGCTTGAAAACATGGCGCAAACCATCAAAGAGGCGTTTTATGTCGCCACAACCGGGCGTCCTGGCCCAGTTGTAGTGGATATCCCGAAAGACTTTACAACACCCGGCGTTACGGTCCCTTTCGAATACCCTGATTCGGTAGAAATGCGCTCCTACAGCCCACCTTCACAAGGGCACCCTGGCCAGATTCGTAAGGCGACTGACCTTATTTTGTCTGCAAAAAAGCCCATGATTTACTCCGGCGGAGGAGTTGTTCTGGGCAATGCCTCGGAGCAACTGCGAAGCTTTACTCAGTTACTTGGTTATCCGATAACGCAAACACTAATGGGTTTGGGCGCTTATCCGGCTTCAGACAAACAGAATATAGGCATGCTTGGTATGCATGGGACTTACGAAGCCAACATAGCTATGCATGAGTGTGATGTGCTGATTGCCATAGGTGCACGCTTTGATGATCGAGTGACGGGTGAGGTTGAGAGTTTTTGTCCGAATGCCAAGATTGTCCATGTCGATATCGATCCGGCGTCTATTTCCAAAAACGTGACTGTGGATGTGCCAATAGTTGGTAATGTTGCACAAGTTCTTGAGGCGATGATCGAGCAGATAAAGGCAACTGAGAAACGTGTCGATCCAGCTGATCTGGCAAGCTGGTGGGCACTGATCAAGGACTGGCAGAGTAAAAAGTGTCTTGATTATGATTTGAGCGATAACGTGATAAAACCGCAAGCGGTGGTTGAGGCGCTTTGGCGTGAAACCAAAGGCGATGCTTATATAACCTCAGATGTAGGTCAGCATCAGATGTGGGCAGCGCAGTATTACGGTTTTGACAAGCCTAACCGTTGGATAAATTCTGGTGGTCTTGGCACTATGGGATTCGGGCTGCCAGCCGCCATCGGCGTGCAGCTGGGTTTCCCTGATGAGATCGTTGCGTGTATCACCGGTGAAGCCAGTATTCAGATGTGTATCCAGGAATTATCCACTGCATTTCAATATGGGACGCCTATCAAAATTATTAATCTTAATAATCGTTATATGGGCATGGTGAGGCAGTGGCAGGAGTTCAGTTACGAAAAACGCTATTCTCACTCCTATATGGATGCTTTACCCGACTTTATGAAACTTGCCGAAAGCTATGGGCATGTTGGCATGAACATAGAAAACCCCGCTGATGTGGACGGGGCGCTAGCCGAAGCCTTTGCACTTAAAGATCGTCTAGTGTTCATGAACTTTGTGACCGATCAAACCGAAAATGTTTATCCAATGATTGAAGCAGGAAAGGGGCATCATGAAATGCGCCTTAATCCGCAGAGGGAGCTTGCCTGATGCGTCATGTAATTTCTGTTTTGCTTGAGAATGAATCTGGTGCTTTATCGCGCGTTTCCGGTTTGTTTAGTGCACGTGGCTATAACATTGAATCTTTAACGGTTGCACCAACTGATGACCCAACCTTGTCGCGTATGACCATTGTGACCAGTGGAACGGAACGAATCATTGAGCAAATTATCAAACAGCTTAACAAGCTGGTATCTGTCGCTAAGCTGACAGATTTAACTGAAGTCGAATTTATTGAGCGAGAAATAATGCTTGTTAAAATTCGAGCCGTCAATAGTGATAGAGAAGAGATAAAACGCCTGGCGGATATTTTCAGAGGCCGGATTCTGGATGTTACCGAGACGACCTATGTCGTGGAACTTACCGGTGATGACCACAAATTAAATGCCTTTTTAGCTGCCTGTGGTGTGGACAACGTGCTGGAAGTTGCGCGATCCGGCGCCACGGGCATCGCTCGGGGAGAAAAGTCACTCAAGGTATGATGTTGCTTTTTTGCCCAGCTAATAACAAGGCTGTTACCATCGCACTTGGAAACCGAGCTAAGCAGGGGTCATCATGAACAACTCAAATACGCCCCCAAATGCGTCCGCGAATACGTCGATTGATCAGCGCCGACGTGGCCGGGGCATCTATCTGCTGCCTAATTTGTTCACGTCCAGCGCGTTGCTGGCGGGTTTCTATGCCTTGATTGCCGCATACGGTGGAGAATACCGTACTGCAGGCATTGCTATTATTGTTGCCATGGTGCTTGATGGTTTCGATGGCCGCGTTGCGCGTATGACGAATACCACAACCGCATTTGGTGCCGAATACGACAGTATGGCTGACATGGTGTCTTTTGGTGTTGCACCTTCGTTTCTGATGTACACCTGGTCGCTGGAGAGTTTGCCGGTAGAATCCTACGGCCAACTTGGGTGGGCAGCTTGTTTTGTTTACACCGGTTGCTGTGCCTTGCGGCTTGCACGTTTTAATGTCCAGGTGGGCGTTGCCGACAAACGCTTTTTTCAGGGCCTTGCCTGTCCTGCCGCCGCTGCTGTGCTTGCAAGCCTTGTTTGGGTGTGTGAGGAAGTGGGTGTCAAGGGGCCTGATATTGTCTGGCTTGTTTTTATACTGACCCTGGCTATTGGTCTATTCATGGTCAGTACGTTTATGTATTACAGCTTTAAAGATCTGGGTGACAGCAAAAAAATTCCTTTTGCGATGTTGTTTGGCTTTCTGATGTTGCTTGTAGTAACCGCGGTCGATCCTGCCAAGATGATTCTTGTCGCCTCTTTGGGATATGCTATTGCAGGTCCAGCTTATGCTTTGTTTCGCTGGGTTCGCAAGCGTAACAAGCGTGCTATGCACAAGCCCTGAGTCACTAACCGTTGCAGTTATCGACAATATCAGCTATCGATCCTGTCGTTGCCACATTTATCCGTTATTAAGCTATCAGTTATCGAAATGCCATTTACCGCCCGACAGCTGCATTGCCTTAATACGATGGGTATTGTTCCCTGGGTTGAGCGACGACACATCAGTGCCGACATTGTCGTAGGCGAGTCTGTAATACCAGAACCAGCCACAACAGTGCCTGCAACAACAATTCCAGAGGCAGCGATTCCGGAGGCAGCAATTTCAGCAGTAGCAGCTCATCCGACGATACCCACATCGCCCTCATCTTCAGATGCTATACAGTTAGCGCCGTGGTTAGCAACACCGTTACTCAGTATGCCATTCAAGGGAAGCCTTCGCGCACGGCTCGGACGCTCTGATGCACCTTTGTTAGTGTTGGTTGAAAAGTGCTCTAGCGCGCAATCAGCTTATCCGTTCGAGCCCGCTGATGCAAAAATTTTTGAAGATATGCTGCGTGCTATCGAGTGGCAAAAGCAAAATGTGTGTTTGGCATTATTACCATCGATGGCGTTGCAGGCAAACGGTGGTAACCTCGTCGATACACCAATCAGTGACAAAACGCTGACTGATTTGCTCGGACAGCAAATCCGCGTCATTCTACATTTCACACATGAGATTTCTGATTCCGTAAACAGGCTGGAATCAATGAAAATACCGGATCAGTCCAGTGTAACGGTATCCAGTTCCTTAAAAATATGGCAGCTGCCGCACCCCTCCTTGTTGCGTGCTCAACCTGATCGAAAACGTGCTGCCTGGAATGTGCTCAAAGCCGCAAAGGCACATTTGGCGAAGCCGTAGGTATGTCGGTCAGTACCGAAAATATGCTACGCCCAGCTATTATGCGAGCAATTGATTTGACCGCAGTAATAGACATTGAAAGTCGAAACTACGACTTCCCCTGGACCAAAGGAATTTTCAGCGATTGCATTAGAGCGGGTTATACCTGTCAAATCCTTCGTCTGGATGAGGATGTTGTGGGGTACGGTATCTTGCAGGTCGGCGCAGACGAAGGACACATACTTAACCTGTGTATCGATGCCAGGTTCAATCATAGAGGCTACGCCAGGTACTTGTTGGAGCGCTTGATTACCATGGCATCCCAACAAGGAGCGAAAACGCTCTTTCTGGAAGTTAGACCATCAAACCCCAGGGCAATCACTATGTATGCGCTTGCAGGCTTTAATGAGATAGGTGTGCGTAAAGATTACTACGACAGTTTTGATGGGCGTGAAGATGCCATTGTTATGGCGATGGCGATTTAGCCTGATAGTTTACGTTTGTTAATTAGACTGTGTTGATTTGAGCGCAGTCTCTGGATCGCAGTAACGAGAGCCAGATAGTTCAAACGTGATAACCATAGCGTGTTTATCAAAAACGCGATAGTGAAAACGCAAAGATTAAATCTTAGTGATCACACAATTGGTCATTTACCCAGGCTGCGCCCGGATTTCACGTACAATGGCGAATTCGCTGGCAATCGCTGGCAAAGCTTATTAAACAGATCAATTTAGAGGTGCGGGCAGTTGGCTGAGCGCGAGATGTCTGGTGAGATTGGTAGGCGACGCACATTCGCTATCATTTCTCACCCGGATGCAGGGAAAACAACCCTAACAGAAAAACTCTTGTTATTCGGTGGTGCGATCCAGCTTGCCGGTACAGTAAAAGGGCGCAAAGCCGCCAGGCATGCGACATCTGACTGGATGGCTATGGAACAGGAGCGTGGTATTTCTGTGACTTCATCTGTCATGCAATTCCCCTACAAAGACCGCATTGTTAATCTGCTTGATACACCTGGTCACGAAGATTTCTCAGAGGATACCTACCGTACTCTCACAGCGGTCGACTCTGCGCTAATGGTAATAGATGTAGCAAAGGGTGTAGAAACTCGCACCGAAAAACTCATGGATGTTTGTCGCTTGCGTACAACCCCTGTCATGACCTTTATCAACAAGCTTGATCGAGAGGGTAGAGAGCCTATTGAGTTAATGGACGAAGTTGAAAAAATGCTCAACATTCAATGTGCCCCGATTACCTGGCCAATCGGCATGGGTAAGCGTTTTAAAGGCGTCTATCATTTACACCGCGACACCGTACATTTTTATTCGCCTACCCATGGCGGAAAAGTTCAGGAAGGTGAAGTTGTCGAAGGGCTTGATAATCCGAAGCTGGATGAAATATTAGGGGATATGGCAGCTGAGCTTCGTGATGAAATCGAACTTGTGCAAGGTGCTTGTAATCCGTTCGATAAGGAAGAGTATTTGGCAGGTAATCTAACCCCGGTCTTTTTTGGATCTGCAATCAATAATTTTGGTGTAGCTGAGCTGCTCGATGATTTTGTTGAACACGCACCGCCACCCCAACCCCGCGATACTCTGTCACGCTTGGTTGAACCAAATGAAAAACAATTTTCAGGCTTCGCGTTTAAAATCCAGGCAAACATGGACCCACAGCACAGAGACAGAGTCGCATTTGTACGTATCTGCTCAGGCCAATACGACAAGGGTATGAAAGCACATCATGTGCGTCTGGGTAAGGATGTGCGTTTTTCAGACGCGCTTACCTTTATGGCCTCAGATCGTGGCCATGTAGATGTTGCTTACAGTGGCGATATTATCGGGATTCATAATCACGGAACTATTCGTATAGGTGATACGTTTACCGCAAGTGAAGAGTTGATATTCACAGGTATTCCTAACTTTGCGCCAGAGTTGTTTAGACGAGCAGTACTCAAAGACCCTCTCAAAATGAAAGCACTCCAAAAGGGCTTAAGCCAACTATGCGAAGAAGGCGCAACCCAATTGTTTAAACCGCTTATCAACAATGATTTAATTCTGGGGGCAGTGGGTGTTTTGCAGTTCGAAGTGGTTGCACAACGCTTACGCGATGAGTACAAGGTTGAATGTCAGTTTGAAAACGTAGCAGTTCAGCAGACGCGTTGGATTAAGTGTCTTGATGAAAAAATGTTGAGTGATTTCAGGCGTAAGCTTGATGGAAATTTGGCGATGGATCATGCCGACGAATTGGTCTACCTTGCACCCACGCGGGTTAATTTACAGATGACGCAGGAGCGTTGGCCAGATGTCGAATTTTTATCGACACGTGAGCAGGTGTTTAATTGATTCAACATTCAATGGCTTGATGAGGTTCTATGGGGATTCAAACAGATGTGCTTGTGGTAGGAGCAGGGCCAGTTGGTCTGTTTCAGATATTTGAACTTGGTCTACAAGGGCTAAGCTGCCACGTAGTAGACACCTTAAGCAGTGCGGGTGGACAATGCACAGAGCTGTACCCCGATAAGCCAATCTATGATATCCCTGCAGTCCCAATCTGCACAGGCAATGAATTAATCGAAAAACTGCAACAGCAGTGTGCCCCCTTTGAGCCTGTTATGCACTTTGATCAATCAGTGGATGTGATAGAAAAACGCGGTGATCTGGATTTTTTGGTAAAAACATCCGAAGGTACAGAAATTCATTGCAGGGCAATTGTTATTGCTGCGGGTACAGGGTCATTTTCACCTGTGCGTTTGCGCGTGGATGGTATGGAGCATTTTGAGAACAAGCAATTGTTTTACCGAGTTAAGCAGCCCGCTTTGCATGCGGATAAGCATGTTGTGATTTTAGGGGGTGGTGACTCTGCCCTGGACTGGGCTATCGAGCTGGCTGATTCAGTTGCCAGCCTGACTGTGATAAACCGTACTGAAAAATTTCGTGCCGCAGAGGCATCAGTTAATAAGCTCATGGCGCTTCATGAGTCAGGTAAAGCTAATATATTGTATGGAGCTGTAAAGGGTTTTGAACAACAAAAAGATAAGCTAAAGTCTGTGCATGTTGTTTTAAGAGATGAAGCCAAAACCGAGGTTGATATTTCGGTAGATCACTTGCTGGTGTTTTTCGGATTGTCTCCAAAGCTAGGGCCTGTAGCTGAGTGGGGTTTAGCACTGGAAAAAAACTTGTTGCAAGTGGATGTATCGACATTCGAAACATCGGAGCCAGGCATATTTGCGATTGGTGATATCAATACTTATCGTGGCAAGAAAAAACTGATTTTAAGTGGTTTTCATGAGGCGGCACTGGCAGCACATGAGATCAAGCATCAGTTTGAACCCGATAAAAAACAACATACCATGTACACCACCACCAGTCCCGTGCTGCAAAAGCGGCTCGGTGTTGCGGACGCTAAGCAGTGAAGCTTCAACAGTTGCGCTGCATCGTTGCGATGATGCAAAACAACCTTAATGTATCAGAAACTGCTGCGGCTCTTTATACCTCGCAGCCTGGCGTTAGTAAGCAAATACGCCAGCTTGAGCAAGAAGTTGGGGTTGAGCTTTTTGAGCGCAGTGGCAAACAAATAGTTTCAGTTACCAGTGCTGGTAAGGAAATTATCGGTGTTGCAGAACGCATACTAGCCGGCACTGAGGACATTAAAAACATAGGGCGTGAATATACCGACCCTAATGCTGGGGAGTTACGCTTAGCGACCACTCACACTCAAGCACGTTATGTTCTGCCCGATATTATCGAAAAATTTGCAGAGCAGTATCCACGCGTCAATATACATTTGCATCAGGGAACACCGCAGCAAATGGCTAGCATGGTGGTAGCTGGCGAAGTCGATTTTGTAATCGCAACAGAAGGAGCTCACTTTTACACTGACCTTGTCATGATGCCTTGCTCGCGCTGGAATAGAGCGATCGTTGTGCCGCCCGGGCATGCTTTGTACAAGCTGAGCCAGCTCGGCAGTTTGACTTTGGAGGCGCTGGCTAATTTCCCTATCATTACATATGTATTTGGGTTTACCGGTCGCTCACAGCTCGACCGTGCATTCCATTCGCGGGGCCTTGAACCCAATGTAGTGCTCACCGCAGCAGATGCTGACGTCATAAAAACCTATGTTCGCATAGGGAGCGGTGTTGGCATCATCGCACAAATGGCTTACGAGCCAGAGCTTGATGGTGATTTGCTTGCACTTGATGCATCACATTTGTTTGATAGCAGTGTGACGCATATTGGTATGCGGCGTAACCGACAGTTACGCCCGTTTATGTATGATTTTATAAAACAGTTTGCACCCCACCTTGATCAGCAATGCGTTGATTCAGCATTGGTTGCGACTAGCCAGCGAGACAGAGAAAAATTATTTGAGCTAGTGGACTTACCCGTTAATTAACCGTTGGCTTCAACTGGTGTTGGGCACTCGCCACTACTGACGACCTAGGGCGCGCTTTGCAATCATTTTGCGGGATTGCTGCAGCCATTTTAGGCGGGATTCCATTCTGCTTGTACCACTTCTAAGCGCAAGATAAACGGCCAGGCCTTTTAGATCCAGTGATGTTACCTGCGACTTTGTGTAGTAAGTTTTTTCGATTCCAATATACACATCAACTTTTAGGCACGGCTGTAT
>CALHRQ010000157.1 GCA_938038175.1 uncultured Granulosicoccaceae bacterium
CTGCACTTCTCAATTATTCAATTCTGATTTATCTAATTCTGACTACCTAACACTATCGTGTCTTGATGATCATCGTGTCTTGAGATACCTGGATTTGTGCAAAAATTATTTTGTGATATCTGTCACAGAAAAGTGTATTGACGCTAAGTTGTAAAAATGCTCAACAAAATTAGTGATGTAGTCAGCAAATTTTGCGAATTCTCCCGTTACTAAGACATATGCATTATTGCCTCTCTATCGGTTCTGGTATTACGATGGGCACTTAGCATTGTTAGCTCCGAATCATCTGTCCGCAATGGGTATTTTATGCCTTTATGCGCACTTGGTGATTCAAGAAAATCCTTGCTTTAAACGATCCGAATAAATACCGGTATTCAGTTTAGTGATGCACGCTAATCGGTTAATTGTATTTCTTCGAACTAGCTGTTTAGAAATAACGACCTAGAGATTTCAAAATGTCAATAGAAAGTATGAACTTACCCAGTTCACTACCAAGTGCTGAATACACAAACGTTAAGAAGTTGATTAGTTTTAAAGCTTCTCTCATTGTCACTTATGCTTTTATCGTTGCTGCGTCATTTGGCGCGCAGGACGCTTTTGCACAGACACAACAAAGCTGTTCTGTAACAACATCATCTAATAGTAACTTAGGTAGAGCGATTGCGTTATTCGCCAGTCAATGTCCCACATTCAAACGCCGAGATTGCGATCCTGGCCCTAATGGTGTGTGGCAATGTAGCTCTGAAAGAATTAATGGCGTCGTGTCAGTGTCAACAAGCGTCAACCAGCCAGTTAATCAACAGCCAGTTGCACCACCGATGCCTACGCCAACATCTGGTACTTCTCAAGTTTGTTTTGCGATTGCAAATACATTTGGAGCTGCAGCCAGGGCCTATGCTCAAAGCTGTCCGAATATTCCAAGAGCGGATTGTGATCCTATTGTTGGTGGTAGATGGCAGTGTAGTTCTGGCGTCATCGGTGGAACTGCGCCAGAGGGAACAGTCGTAGCCCAGCAAACAGCTCCAGCTCCAGCTCCGGTTACTACACCGAGCTCACCGTTAGCCTGTACCGCGACAGGAAGCACTATTGGAGCTGCCATAAGTTCTTTTGCACGCAGTTGCCCAAGTATTCCAAGAGCAGATTGTGATCCCATAGGTGGCGGGAACTGGATGTGCAGCTCGGCTCGCATAGGTGGTTCTGGTATAGGGCAAACAGCGCCGGTAGCTCCAACTGCACCTCCGGCTCCAGTAGCGCCGTCTATGCAGCCAACGCCATCAACCCCTTCATTAGGTAGGCTGAATAACGGTGATTTACTGGCTTTGCACTATGACAATTGCCCGGATCGCGATGACGGCCATGCAATGGCTGCAGGGTATACGATCACCCAAAGATTGAATATCGTTCCGTTTGTTGTCAATGGAACCTGTGGCAATCTTATTCGCGATAAGTACCAGTCTGGTAGCGCTAGCGTCGTTGCTGCAACTTTTAATAATGCACTAAATGCGCAACTAAACCGGGTTCAAAGTGTGTCTCGGGCGGCTACAGCGTGGGCATCAGTTTTGTCCAATGGAAAAGATGTTTGGGTAGCAGAAGGTGGACCGTCAGATTTCACTGCTGAAGTATTGCGAGAACTGAAATCCCGGTATCCTGGATTAAACAGAAAGCGTGTTCATGTTGTGCAACATTCCAACTGGAACGAAGAGATGACAACTAACGCCGGATTAGCGTTTGTGAGATCTGTGGCTGACTATACTCGAATCCAAAGTGGGAACAGTTTGAATCGAACCGCTAACTTGAACCAGAAATCTAATTTCTTTGTATCAAGAGCACGTCAGAGCCGGTTTGCCTCTGCCTGGAATGCAGCGTTTGATTATCTTGATCCTAACCGCAGATTGGATTTTTCCGACACGGTTATATTGCTGCATATCCTCAATGAAATTTCGATCAGAAGCGTTGATGATTTTGCACGTCGGTATTTTTAATTGAACCAATAGTGTTTTGATGAGATCGGCGGCGGGTTCTCTGCCGCCGGTTGTGTTACTCACTGGTAACACCATAGGCAACTGAGTCCATAATCACTTCGAGCTGTATGTTGTTCTCCATGAACCACGGTGGTGATTTCAGCAGCCCTTTTTTAGCAAGCGATCACAAGTACTACTTATCGTAAAGCATCCTGTAGTCGTTACTCCCGGTATCGAGCTACAGATTGAATGGCCTGCTTATGCAAATTGGGATCACCTTTAGTCATAACGTCCAGGAGTGCTTCTATTTCGTTGATAAAAACAACGGAGAAGCCGGGATCAAATTCTGTAATGCACTGCGTATTATGGATAAGGTTGGCATGCTTTATAGTCTGCGATTCAGGTGGCGTATCTTCGACAACATCATGAAAAGCGGGTGGGACGCATCTGAATTTAATTTTATCAAGCGGGTAATGGGCGGTCCTGGGAAAACTCACGTGAGTTTTTCCAAAAAAGTCTGGTCAGGAATTTCGGTTACTCTTTGTTGTTGTGATATACTGTAAATATTTATAGCTATAGTCATTCAGGAGGAATGCTATGTCAATCGCTACAGCGCCAAACCCACAATCTAGGTCACAGCAACAGGCCATTCTAGCCAACGACAAACAGTGTGCAGAAATCGAAGAACTCGATGCTGCTATTGGTCGATTGTCTCGGCAGATTAATGCCAGTAGTTATCAATTGATGACGCTAATACGCGAATTCGATGAGCGCGGTGGGTGGTTAAAATGGGGTTTCACAGACGCATTAGCCTGGTTACGCTGGCGGTGTGACTTGTCGAGCAATGCAGCACGCGATAAATTGCGTGTGGCACATGCTTTGAAAAAGCTTCCAGCCATGTCTACTGCATTTAAAACAGGCTCAATATCATATTCAAAAGTGCGTGCTTTAACCCGCATTGCAAATAAAGAGAATGAACAAGAATTGGTTGATATTGCTGCCACATTAACTGCCGCGAACGTTGAAATTTTCTGTCGCCAACGGGTTAATGCTACAAAGAATTCAACCGCTAACGCTAATCGAACACACGATAACCGCTCTCTGCGAATATGGTGCAATGAGAAAACGGGTTTAATGAATTTTTCCATTGAGCTGACAATAGAAGAAGGTGCTCTGTTCGAAAAAGCGATTGAAAAGGCGGCTGTTGGAATATCATCTGATGTAGCTAAAGAGCCAGACAAGCTCCGCAAAAAGAATGACTCGTGGCATGCATTGCAAGCAGATGCAGCCGTGTTGATTGTGAAGGAATATCTTAGTGGTAAACCTACAGTCAATGAAGTATCTTCAAACTCTAAAAGCAAGCATTGCAGTAAAAGTGCCCAACTTAGTACACCGACTGCCGATCTATATCAGGTAGTTGTTCATGTTGACGAGACAGCGCTGGTAAAGGGTAATAATGAGAGTACTACTGATTCTACTTCTGAATCCGAACTACCTATTGATACCGTTAGGCGGCTCTGCTGCGACGGTAGCATTATCCCCATTATAGAAAACGCCAAGGGTGAGCCGCTGAATGTTGGTCGCAAGGTAAGAACGATTACCACTGCAATCCGGCGAGCACTTTGGTCTCGAGATAAGGGATGTGCATTCCCTGGTTGTCAGCATACGCGTTATGTGGATGCACATCACATTAAGCATTGGGTCGATGATGGTGAGACCAGTGTTAATAATTTGATTTTATTGTGCACAAAGCATCATCGTTTGGTGCACGAAGGTGGGTATACCATCGAGACTGATTCCACTGATAATACTTTTACGCGGTTTTTTAGGCGACCAGATGGGCGGGTGGTTCCGGACTGTGGGTATCGTCTTGATGATTATCAGGATGATTATCAAGATGACTACCCGGACAATTGGCAGGATAATTTTATTGCACACTCAGGTGCCGAAGTCGCTTCTGAATGTAGGGAGGATTCCGGGTTTTACTTGTGCAAATCCGGGCGCGGCCAGTCCTGTAAAAACTCACGTGAGTTTTTGTTGATTGGGAAGGGCCGTTCATCCGTATCCGCGGATACTCAGCATCACATGATCCACTGACTTTACCGACGCAAAAAAGCCCGCTTTCGCGGGCCTCTTGAATTGGTGGAGGAGGGGGGAGTCGAACCCCCGTCCGAAAGCACTCCGCCGTTGGTACTACATGCTTAGTTTCGTCATTAGCTTTAGCCACTACAATGCAGGACGAGCACCATAAAGAGCAGCGAGTACATTATTTGTTTA
>CALHRQ010000158.1 GCA_938038175.1 uncultured Granulosicoccaceae bacterium
ATACCTAGAAACGGCAGCCATTCTTTAAACGTCCCAGGGAAAGATAACTTTAGATACCAGAATAGTGGCAGCAATGCGAGAGCAGCAATGGATACTCGGGCTAAAACAACCGTAAGCGGTGGCAATTCTCTTACCGCAATACCTGCAAAGAAGTAGGCACCACCCCAAAGCACTGACAAGAAGATCAACAGGCTCCAGTCCTGTTGATCCATGGTTTTGGCTTCAGCTACCATTGTGTGAGTGCTCCGTTAGAATCGCTTGCCTACAGTAAGTCCGATAATGTAAGCGAAAATAGAATCGCAGCCTATCGAAAGCATCCGACAGACTGCAACCCGATCACATTCAACTTCAACTTCGAATTTACAGCTACAGCCACTGCTACTGCTACTGCTACTGCTACTGCTACTGCCACATTATCAATTGAGCCGTTCAAATACTGTTGCGATGCCCTGCCCCATACCAATACACATTGTGGCAAGACCTAGCTCCCCATCATTCTGCTTCATAACATTAAGTAGAGTTGTACTAATGCGTGTACCTGAGCAACCTAATGGGTGACCAAGTGCAATTGCACCACCATTAAGGTTCACTTTGTTATCAAGTTCATCAAGCAACCCCAGGTCTTTTAATACCGGGATGGATTGTGCTGCAAAGGCTTCGTTCAATTCAACGTAGTCAAGATCACTAATATCCATACCGGCACGCTTTAATGCCTTTTGTGATGCCGGCACTGGTCCGTATCCCATGA
Source organism: uncultured Granulosicoccaceae bacterium (assembly GCA_938038175.1). Lineage (GTDB taxonomy): Bacteria > Pseudomonadota > Gammaproteobacteria > Granulosicoccales > Granulosicoccaceae > Granulosicoccus. The sequence goes on from CALHRQ010000158.1 coordinate 749, forward strand.
TGGCAGGATCACAACCACTCACCGCCATGCTTCTGATTTTGGCAATCGGTTGTAGGTTGCAAGCTTTAGCACGTGCACCTGACATCACCAGCATGGCCGAAGCACCATCAGAAATTGCAGACGAGGAGCCAGCGGTAACGGTACCTGTGACAGGGACAAAGGCCGGACGCAAACCTGCGAGCGCTTCTAGAGATGCATCTTCACGGATGACCTCATCATGTTCGATAAGGCTAAACATACCTTCATCATCATGGCCTTCGATTGGCACAATTTCATTATCGAAGCGCCCCTCAGTCATCGCGGCATAAGCGCGCTTGTGTGAGCGCAAAGCAAATTCATCCTGCTGCTCTCGCGAAACCTGATGCAGCTTACTGAGCATTTCAGCCGTCAAGCCCATCATCATTGAGCCTTTGGCCATGTACTTACTCATAGCAGGGTTTAGATCAATACCGTGCATCATTGGCACATGTTGCATATGCTCGACACCGCCCACAACAAACACATCGCCATAATCACTGATGATGCTTTGTGCTGCAATATGCAAAGCACTCATGGAGGAACCGCACAAGCGGCTTACCGTTTGCGCTCCGGCAGATTTTGGAATACCTGCCATTAAACCAACCGCTCGTGCAACATTAAAGCCTTGCTCTAGAGTCTGATTCACACAACCCCAGATCACATCTTCAACATCGTCTTTGTTAGCATTTGGGTTACGTTCAAATAGTGCCGCTACCAATTCAGCCGATAAGTTTTCTGCGCGGACGTTATTAAAACCACCACCTTTTGAACGACACATAGGCGAACGTACACCATCGATAATTACAACATCTTTATCATCGAAACTCATGACTTGTCTCCTGCATTAGTCTGGTAAAAACGCGCACCCTGACTTGCCATCTCACGCATTTTTTCTGTTGGTTCGTACAGCGGCCCAAATGATTTGTATTGATCAGCACGTTCACAGAATGCAGCCAAACCCAGCTTGTCTACATGATGCAAAGCACCTCCTCTAAACGGAGGAAAGCCAACACCATAAACCAGCCCCATGTCTGCCTCAGCCGGTGAATCGACAATATTGTCCTCAACACAGCGCGCTGTTTCTATGCACATCGGAATCATCAAGCGCTCGATAATCTCTTCTGGCGTGAAATCTTTCTGCCCACTTTGTACAGTTTTAACAACAGCATCGCCATCAGGGTCTGGCAGCTTCTTTGGCTTGCCACGTTTATCCAACTCGTAGCGATAAAAACCAACACCGTTTTTCTGACCCAAACGCTTAGCGTTGTACATGGCATCAATAACACTACCGTCCCCTGCAGACATTCGATCAGGAAAACCCTCTGCCATTACCGCAGCAGCATGCTTACCCGTATCAAGACCAACCACATCCAGCAAATACGCAGGCCCCATTGGCCAGCCAAATTTTTCCATGACCTTGTCGATGGTGTGTGGGTTACCACCGTCCGCGATTAACTTGTCAAAACCGCTGAAATAGGCAAACAAAATACGATTAACCAGAAAGCCTGGGCAGTCATTAACCACGATAGGCGTTTTCTTTAAGGCTTTTGCATAAGCCACGGTTGTTGCGATAGCCGTTTTGGACGAGGTTTTTGCTCTGATAACTTCAACCAACGGCATACGGTGTACAGGATTGAAAAAGTGCATACCGCAGAAATTTTCTGGCCGCTTTAAGGCAGTAGATAATAAATCCACCGAGATGGTTGATGTATTGGTTGTGATAATCGTATCGTCGGTAACCTGTGCCTCTACTTCTGCTAATACTGACTGCTTGATTTTAGGATTCTCTACAACTGCCTCTACGACTAAATCAACCCCGCCAAATTCGCCATAGCTTAAGGCCGGCTGTATTGCGTTTAACACATCAGCCATACCCTCTGGCTTCATGCGGCCACGTTTGATCTGACCTTTTAATAGTTTGCTTGCTTCATCCAGACCATCGTCTAGTGCTTTCTGGTTGATGTCTTTCATAACGATTGGCACACCGTTACTGGCGGACTGATAAGCAACACCGCCGCCCATAATGCCAGCGCCTAGTACAGCAGATTGGCTTACATCGTTAGCATCTGCGGCATAGCTTTTAATAATGCGTTTGAGGCCCTGATCTTTTAAGAAAATACCAACTAATGACTCTGCAACATCTGTTTTTGCAAGCTTTACAAAACTTTTTGACTCATGTGGTAAAGCGTCATCTCGGGATAAATCCGCATGCGCTTCGACTGTTGCAATAATGGTTAACGGTGATGGATAGTGCGGGCCAGCTTTAGCACCCACAACACCTTTAGCCGATTCAAACGCCATGGCCTTTTCAAGTGGCGATAACATGAGGGGATTTTTCTTTAAGGCACGCCGTTCGCTGATATCAAACTTGCCGGCCTTGCACTGTTCAATGATTGTCAGTGCTGCTTCTTTGAGTTTTTCTTCCGGTACAACCGCATCCACTGCACCCTCTTTTAAAGCAACAGCGGCCTTTTTAACTGAGCCTGTGCACATCCATTCGACTGCGTTATCAACACCAATTAAACGAGGCAGGCGAACCGAGCCACCCCAGCCGGGCATGATGCCAAGCTTGACTTCAGGCAAAGCCACTCGCGCATTAGTGGCCGCCACGCGAAAATCCGTTGCCAGGCAAATCTCAAAGCCACCACCTTGTGCATCACCAACAATGGCTGACACCGTCGGAAATGGCAGATCCTCCAGTTGATTGAACATGCCATTGACCTCATCGAGCATCTTGGCCAGTTCGGCATCAGGTGCACTGAAGTAACCCAGAAACTCTGTGATATCGGCACCGGCGATAAAAGCCGACTTACCACTGACAATCATCAGGCCATCAGCGTCAGCCTGCTTGGCCAGAATTGGCAAAACCTCTCCAAGCTCAGCCAAGGCGGCTCGGTTGAGTACATTCATCTTGTCAGTTTTACTGTCAAAGCAAAGCTCAAGCACTTTGCCCTGCTTCTCCAGGGTAAAGGCCTCACCGGAATACAGCATATAAGGAGCTCCAATAGTGGTTAGGGTTGATCGTGTGGCACAAAAAATTATAGTGCTGCTCGGAAAATTCTCAGACAGCAAGGTATTACAGGGTGTTCAGTTTAATACAGATTAGTATTTTGTTTACCTTTCTGCTTAGCAGAGCGCCACAGGCTTTGAGCGATACTGCGACTTTTTTAGATTCGGACACAAGGTTCAGCGGCGATCCTGGGGGGGATCCTGTATTTGAGATTCAGCTTAAGAACACTTCAATGAATTCTTTTTCGGCGTCGTCTTGCGTTATCCATGCGTTCACAGAGGGACAAAAGAGCGATTTCGGGGCATCTTTGTTGTTTTTGAACCTTATCAAGTTCACCCAACTGAAAGTAATCTTGATAACAGCTAAAGAAGCGGGATAACTGATTCGCCAGACATCTTTGTTGTCGATAGATTAGAAAGGGAAATAACGATTTCATTGATAGCAATAACGAACACTTATGCCTTGAAATAAAATCCATAATTTATGCCCTTTTAAGCCCTCTTAATATTGGCTATTACTGCACATAGCGACTCCGTGTTCTCGAATCTGTCAGCTCCAAACAGGTACAGTAAGTTTTTGGAATAGCAATCTTCTCGGCTTAAAGCCGTATTCACTCAGGCTACTCCACATGAATTTTAATCAGGTTAAATACTTTCTTACCGTATCAGATACGTTGAATTTCACTCGCGCAGCTGAGCTGTGCCACGTCATGCAATTGCAGCTGAACGCTATATCGATCGATTACACTGTGAGTTTCGCAGCGATTTTATGACGTATTGCGAAGAACGCAATCTCGACCTGGATGTGGTATTGCGCAGCCAGCGCGAGGATTGGATTCAAAGCCTGATAAGAGGAGGGCCTTGGTGTGAGTGTGATTCCACAATATTCACACAGGTCTTAACTTGCTAACAGAGCAAATAAGAAACTACGAATGGCAGGACAAGGCAGGATGAATTTTCTGACGGAAAGCTCGTCTGTAGTTTGGATTGGGCACTAAAGAGATGAAACCAGAACTCTGAGAGTGATGCCCGCTTAGTGGGTAGAGCCGTCAAAGCATATCTGGCTATGCATCGATATCGGAAGTCAGGAACCGAGCGATAGTGGGGAGGTATAAAAACAACTTCACGACTTGATTTGAAAACTTTACTACTAGATTTAAAATGGAGCTGGCGATAGGAGTCGAACCTACGACCTGCTGATTACAAGTCAGCTGCTCTACCAACTGAGCTACGCCAGCGTCCAGATTGCTATTCTAGCATTTAGTTGGCCAAGTGCAACGCTCCATTGGCCACGCAGGTAAAAAAGAATTGTGATCAGGCAGATTTGGGGCATCGGGACAAAGCAAGCTCGGCCTCAGCCTCCATCTCATTGGCAACTGCCCGTACACCGTGAAGGACCAGTAATGGCTCAAATTCGGCTGGCCTTGTCAGCAAACTTTCCAATACAGCACCTTCCCCACCTGTCACGACGGTCGTTACAGGGCCAACCGCTTTTACCGCCTCATCGATCAATCGCTCGATGGCTCCAACCGATGCATAACCAGTTCCGCCAGCAATACCGCCCGCTGTGTTATCAGAAAAAGGGGCTATCTCGCAATCTGCCGCAAACAAGGCAGCAGTGTATTTACCCAGGGAACGGCGCATAGTGTATATGCCAGGAAGAATCGCGCCACCGATGCATTGCCCATCTGCCCTGATGACGTCAACCGTTGTAGCAGTACCAGAATCGATAACACACAGCGCACCCTCATACTTTTCACGCGCACCTATCATTGCTGCCCAACGATCAATTCCCAGGGTATGTGGCTTTTCGTAACCGTTTTTAAGTGTTTTAAAAGCGACTTCCGATTGCATCGCAACTGGTTTTAAGCCCCAGGTGGAACAACACCAGGCATTAAGATTGGGCAATAGCCGATCACCCGCTACATTAGAGACATGAATGCTGTCTGGCGCGCGGCCGTCTAATGGCTCAAGCCAAATATCATTGAGTTTTTCATGCAGAAAAATATCATGCCAGGCAAACGCCGGTAAGGAATGTAACTCTCCACCATCGTCAATCGCAGACTTAAAACGAGAGTTACCGATATCAACCAGTAAACGCATCATGATAATCTCACCGACACCTCACCGCTGTGAACGCTTGTGCGCATACCTGCACGCTCAACAAGTAACGCACCAGAGCCGTCCACACCTATCGCAGTGTATTGTTCAGTAGACGTTTGATTTATCACGTTCACCTCTTTCCCCTTTAAATAGTCCAGTGCATCCCAACGCTTATTAAAAACTGGCCACCCTTCGGCGCCAAACAAAGCATAAGCCTCTATGAGATTGACCACGAGGCTACTAATGAGTTTAGTTCGTTCAGGAGGGTTGTTACATAAGTGTGGAACTGATGTTGAGCGGTAGTTCGCATCAGCAGCCTGTTGCCGGCTGGCCTCAGATCCCTGAGTGTAATTAATCCCCACACCCGTCACGATATGCGTGCTTTGAGCTGTTGATGTCGAGTTAAGTTCAGTTAAAAGCCCACAAAGCTTGTCTCCGTCCACCAGTACATCGTTTGGCCACTTAAGCTGCGCTGTGATGCCGGTCTCAGCGCGTAAAGTTTCGGTTACAACAATACCCGTTACCAAACTTAAGCCCAGCAATTCACTGGCAGGCTTAGGCAAGCTGTTAAGCAGTGAAAATGTGATGTTTCCACGATCGGCGAGCCAGGTTTTGCCGCGTCTTCCTCGCCCTTTTGTTTGCCAGTCAGCAATGCACAATCTTGGTGCAAGCACGGCTCGAGAGTCCTGTGCAGCCTCCCGAATCTGCTGATTTAAATAATCACTGGTAGAGGGCAATTTATCGAAGACATCAACTACACAGCCAGAACAGCCGCCACGTTTGAGCTCTGCGATGACTGCGCTAGCACTAACAATGTCAGCCTCATTAGTCGTCATACAGCTGGCATGTCCATATCGGAATTGAAAGGCCAGTTGTTGTTATGCTCAGGTAGTTTTTCGAGCGAGCAGGTATCCATTGGTGCAGGCATGAGTGGCAGTTGTGTTTGCGTCAGTACACCAAAGCGACTGTAATGTAATGGCAAGCTGTCCTCGTTTTTATAACGGGCAAGCACAGATGCTACGTTACTGCCATCTATCATCAGGTTATTGATAGCAATCAAAATATCACCAGCAGCCAGGCCAGCAAGCTCTGCTGCAGAACCACTAAACACGTGCGTCACTTTTGCCCTTCCGCCATCAGCTCTTATATTGGCTCCAAGCCATGGTTGCGGTTCAGCGGCTTCATCTGGTTTTTTAATTTCCGAACCACCCGTATCCATTGCTGAGCGTCGACGACGCCAATGCACTGCCACACCAAGATATTCCAGCGCACTGTCAAGCGCTAAGTCATCGGTGCTGTACAAAGCCGTATTAAAGAATTCGCCAAGATCGGTACCAGCAATTTGTGAGGCTAATTGTTCTGGTTCTTGTTCAGACAAACCAGATTTTGTATCCAGCCATTGTTGCCACAACAAAAGCATCAAATCATCCAGTGAACGCGTATCTTTTGTTGCACGTCTAATTTCGTAATCAAGGCACAGGGCGATCAAAGCGCCTTTACCGTAGTAACTCACAATGGCATTAGGTGCATTTTCATCTTGCTTGTAAAACTTGGTCCAGGCATAAAAACTGGAATCTGTAATGCTCTGTACCGTGCGGCCAGCGCCACGTCGAATTCGGGTGATGTTCTTGCTGACAAGATCCAGGTACTGTTTCTGATCAATTAGCCCGGCGCGCACCAGCATAAGATCATCGTAGTAAGACGTGATGCCTTCAAAAAACCACAGAAGCTGTGTGTAGGACTCATGCTGCAACGAGAAAGGGATGAATTTGGCAGGCTTGATTCGCTTTACGTTCCAGGTATGAAAATACTCATGGCTGCACAGCCCTAAAAATTCAATGTACTTGTCATCAGCATCTGTCATGCCTGGTGACGGCAAGTGATCGCGAGTTACCAGTAAAGCGGTTGATGCACGATGCTCTAGCCCACCGTAGCCAGCATCAACGACCATCACCATAAAAAGATAACGTTTAACAGGCGCAGGCTCTCCAAAAAAGCGAATTTGATATTCGCAGATGGTTTTTAGATCTTTTGCGATACGTTCAAGATCGCACGAAAACGTACCCGTCAGCACAACATCATGTGTGACTCCGCAAGCCTCAAAGGTAACCGTCTCAAAAGTGCCCATCTCCACCGGGTGATCAATTAATTCATCATAATCAGCCGCACGATACTCACCAAAACCATTAGCATCGACATTCACCACAGGCAAGGTGGTGGCAAGACGCCAGTGCTTAAAAGCTGCAGACGGTGGTGCTTGCATATGCACCGTGAGCGCATCGTTCTCATAGCCCTTAACAGACAAACACACACTCGTATTGTTGAAAAAGCCATGCGTGTTATCAAGATGGGCAGTTCGCACCGACAGGTCCCAAGCATAAACACGGTATGTCAGCGTCAGCTCCCCAAGCTTCGGCGGCAAGCGCCAACTGGATTTTGTAAGCTTTTCAATTGCCACAGCCTTGCCCTGACTGCTTGCGTTCATATCCACAATGTTTTTGGCAAAATCACGGATCATGTAACTGCCAGGGATCCAATTTGGCAGTTCAAACTCCTGACCGTTGACATCAGGATTATCAAGCTGCAACACCACTTCAAACAAATGTGCTTCTGGGTGGACCGGTGTAATGGTATAAGTAACGGACACTCAAGCTCCTGTGCTAACTCAGCTTAAAATCTAAGGTTAAAAAAACTGGCATGATCAATTCACTCATCAATCGTTCTTCGCATCCTGCAAGTCAGCTCACCGACCCCGCACCAGATACAGAGCAGCTAAACACGATTTTGCAGTGTGCGGTCAGTGCTCCCGATCATGCAATGATGCGCCCTTGGCGATTCATCGTCATCAGCGGTGACGCCAGGCAAATGCTAGGCAATGTATTTGTCAAAGCCGCAAAGGAGTCAGATGCAGATGTGTCTGAGGCCAAACTTGATCGAATTCGAGATAAACCCATGCGATCGCCATTGATCGTTGTGATTGTAGCAACCATCACC
>CALHRQ010000159.1 GCA_938038175.1 uncultured Granulosicoccaceae bacterium
CAGCATTTCACTCGTGTTGGCACCGAAGGCGCAACTGCCCGGAAACGCTCAGGTAAACGGACCATCAACGCACGTCATCTCTGGAGAGCAACAGGTCCTTTTGCTGGTAGATAAATACCAGGCACGGATTAACTGTTCACCCACGGGGAAAAGGCCATTCAGGCTTGAATCTCTCAGGTTTCAGGACAGAGGGGTAAGCACGTCGCATGCTTTGTACTTGTATGGCTGTGGCGCCGTTTATACCCTTGTAAGTTTTGAAGGCCTGATCATAGATGTCCGAACCCAAATCCACGCCTTTTTACGATAATCATCTGGAAAGCAAGGCCAAGTTGGTTGATTTTGCTGGTTGGTCACTGCCTATTCATTATGGGTCACTGGTTGAGGAGCACCATACGGTGCGTTCCGATGCCGGTATGTTCGATGTATCACACATGACCTTGTCCGACATACAAGGCACTGAAGCGATCGCCAAACTCAGAACCGCACTGACAAACGATATAGCGTCCCTTAGCGACAACACTGCTTTGTATAGTTGTATTTGCCGTGAGGATGGAGGCGTTGTTGATGATGTTATCGCGTATAGAATCAACGATGCTCATTACAGACTCATATCCAATGCCGGTACCAGAGCCAAAGTACTTGACTGGCTAGGCAGCACAATTGGTATCAACAACATGGTCACTGTTGCCGAAGGTGAGCTTGCCATGATTGCAATACAAGGCCCAAATGCGATAGAAAAACTCAAACCGATAGCCTCTGATTTACTAGGCGCACAATTGGATATAGGCAAACTGGACACCTTCGCTTGCGCTTTGTTTAAAGATGTATTTATCGCCAGAACAGGTTACACAGGTGAAGATGGTGTAGAGCTGGTAGTCGCAAAGTCAGCAGCCAAGGCAATCTGGTCAAAGCTAATTGATGCAGGAATAAGACCCTGCGGGCTAGGTGCACGCGATACCTTGCGCCTCGAAGCTGCTATGAGCTTATATGGTAACGATCTGGATGAACAACACTCACCTTTCGAAAGTGGTATTGGCTGGACAGTCGACTTTTCTGATAGCACTCGTCAATTTGTCGGGCGCGATACTTTGCAGCAGCAAAAACAGGATGGCTCCAAAAACATAAGGATCGGCTTGCAGCTCTCTGACAGAGGCGTGTTGCGGGCAGGACAAACAGTATGCCTTGGCGATCAGCCGATCGGTGTGGTGACATCAGGCACATACAGCCCAACACTGGAAAAAACCATTGCAATAGCGCGTGTTGAGCGCGCCAACGCACCTGCTGTTTCTGAAACTGGCTCGGCTGAAAATGACATAGCAAATACTGATTCGGCAAATAACGACCCCGCCTTATCCGTGATTATAAGAGATAAGCCGGTATTCGCTTTTAGGGTCAAACTGCCTTTTTTAAGCAAGGCCTAAGCGCGGCTATTGACGTTCAGGAACCTTACACCCACTAAATCATAAGCAAAACACAATAACAAAAACCAATTATCGGAGATCAGTAATGGAAACCCCAGGCGATTTAAAGTTTGCAGAATCCCACGAATGGGCACGCCTTAACGCTGATGGCACCATCAGCGTTGGAATATCAAACCATGCACAAGAGCAACTGGGCGATCTTGTTTTTGTAGAAGTCCCGGAAATCGACGCAAGCGTTAAAGCAGAAGAAGGCATCGCAGTGGTCGAGTCCGTAAAAGCGGCCTCAGATATTTACGCACCCGTTGCCGGCACTGTTGTTGCGGTTAACGAACGCCTTGCAGATTCTCCTGAAACCATAAACGACAGCCCCTTTGAAGATGGGTGGATTTTCAAATTACAACCTGATGACAAAGCTGACCTAGAAACACTGATGGACTCTTCTGCTTACGATGCCATGGTGTCAACTGAATAATGTTGTTGCCTTGTATTAGATGCCAGGCAAGACGCGAACAACTCAACTTGCCTAACAAGCTTGTCTAATAAAAAATGTGAGAATCATAATGTCTGCGCTTAAATTTTCCCAAAGACACATTGGCCCTACAGCTGCTGATGTCAAACACATGTTAAATGCACTGGGTGTTGATTCAACAGATCAATTACTAAAAGAAGTTGTACCAGCCAGCATTCTTGATACAAAGAAGTTGCCTATTGCAAGGGCCGCCAGTGAGGCAGAAGCACTTGATGAGCTACAGGCACTGGCTGCACAAAACAAGGTCGTCCGAACCTTGCTTGGCCAGGGTTATTCCGATTGCCATACGCCGGCAGTTATTCGCCGCTGCGTGCTCGAAAGTCCTGGCTGGTATACCGCTTACACGCCATACCAACCTGAGATAGCGCAAGGTCGCCTGGAAGTACTATTTAACTTTCAAACGCTCATTGCAGAACTTACCGGATTGCCTATAGCCAACGCATCTTTACTGGATGAAGCCACAGCTGTTGCTGAAGGCGTTGCGATGGCACACCGAATAATGCGTGGAAAAAAGAACACAGTAGTGGTTGATGCAGGCTGCCACCCTCAGACCATTGCCGTTCTGGAAACCCGAACCGAGCCGCTGGGTATTACTATTGTGCTTGCTAATGTGAACGATATTCCTGCAAGCATCGAAAACCGCGCCGACGATGTTTTCGCATTGGCAGTACAACAAACGCATACAACGGGTGAAGTTCAAGTAATACAGCCTGCCCTTGATGCCGCTAAAAAATGCAAAGCCCTATCGCTTGTGGTATCCGATCCACTGGCACTCATGCTTTTGCAAGCACCCGGAGATGCTGGTGCAGACATTGTTGTGGGCAGTGCGCAACGCTTTGGGGTGCCTATGGGCTTTGGTGGCCCACATGCCGCATTCATGGCGTGTACCGATGCATGCAAACGCAATATGCCTGGAAGGCTGGTGGGTCAATCTATCACCATGAGTGGCAAGCCAGCTTATCGCCTTGCTTTGCAAACACGTGAACAACACATCCGACGTGACAAAGCGACATCCAATATCTGTACAGCACAAGCACTACTCGCCATTGTCGCAACACTTTACGCTTGTTATCACGGACCACAAGGATTACGCAACATCGCGATCCACACTCGCCATATGGCGGATAAGCTAGCTGCAAGCCTTGCTCAACTTGGCGTTGATAATCAAAACACTGATTGGTTTGATACCCTCAGACTGAGCGTACCAGCAGGTAAAGCACAAGACATTTGCGATGCATTGCTGGTCGAGAATTTCAATATCAGAATGATTGACTCTTCCACTTTGAGCTTGTCCGTTGATGAAACCATCACCGAAAAAGATGTGCACAGCATTGTCGCTGGCTTTGCAAAAGGTGTTGATCGCGAAGATGATATTTCAATAGAAATCGCCATAGCGGCAGCCGTTGCTGATCGGGATAATGCAGCCGATCGCGATATGCAATTGATGACACAAGCTTGTTTCCACGACTACACATCCGAAACCGAGATGATGCGCTATTGCAGGCGTTTGGCCGATAAAGACCTTGCATTGGATCGCGCTATGATTCCTCTGGGCTCATGCACAATGAAACTCAATGCCGCCAGTGAAATGATGCCGATCCTGTGGCCTGAATTTAGTCGTATGCATCCGTTCGCGCCAGTTGAACAAACCACCGGCTATCGAACAATGATTAAAGACGTTGAAAAGATGCTATGTGCATGTACCGGTTATGATGCAGTATCATTACAACCCAACGCAGGTAGCCAGGGCGAGTACGCTGGGCTACTCGCCATACGCGCTTATCACAACAGCTGCGGTGAGTCTCATCGAAACGTCTGTTTGATTCCTGCATCCGCACACGGAACCAACCCTGCCAGCGCACAAATGGTAGGCATGCAAGTCGTCGTTGTGGCTTGCGATGATGCCGGTAACGTTGACCTTGCTGATCTCGATGCAAAAATCGAAAAACTTGAAAACGCTATTGCAGCCATCATGATCACCTACCCTTCTACACACGGAGTATTCGAAACCGATGTACGTACCGTATGTGAAAAAGTCCATCAAGCTGGCGGGCAGGTTTATATAGATGGTGCGAACATGAATGCCATGGTGGGTGTAGCAAGGCCAGGTGAATTCGGTGGCGATGTATCTCACCTGAATTTACATAAAACATTTTGCATACCACATGGTGGCGGCGGTCCGGGTGTCGGACCCATTGGCGTCGGCAAGCATCTGGCTGAATTCATGCCAGGGCACGCAAGCCTTGCAAGAAAGCAAGGTGCAGTTAGTGCAGCACCCTATGGCAGCGCAATGATTTTACCGATCACCTGGATGTACATTCGCATGATGGGTGCAGATGGTTTACGGGAGGCAACAGAAACGGCCATTCTTAATGCCAACTACATCGCCAGTCGACTGGAGTCTACATTTCCGATTCTTTATCGAGGTGAAAATAACCGAGTTGCACATGAGTGTATTGTCGATACACGTGTACTTAAAGATGATACCGGCATAAGCGTTGATGACATTGCAAAACGCTTGATGGATCATGGCTTCCATGCACCCACCATGTCTTTTCCAGTGGCAGGCACGTTAATGATCGAACCCACCGAAAGCGAATCCCTGGCAGAAATTGATCGTTTTTGTGATGCAATGTTGTCGATACATGAGGAAGCAATGAAAGTGGCTAAAGGGGACTGGCCGGCTGATAACAATCCACTGGTTAATGCACCGCACACAGCAGACATGCTACTCGACGATGTTTGGGATCGACCTTATAGCCGCCAACAAGGAGCAAACCCATCTAACAAAACGAGCCTAAGTGTTAAGTACTGGCCGGCAGTCGGCCGTATAGATCATGTTTATGGTGATAAAAACCTGATCTGCAGCTGCCCGCCTATGACAGACTATGTTGATGTTGGTGATGATGCCAGTAATGATGCCTTGTTAGATGTTACCGAATCCGCCTCAAAGACAGCGAGTGTAAAAACCGGACACTTGTAAACGGAAGCATTCAGCGCCGTTTTTTCAGACGCTCTTTGCCACGCTCTGTCAGCTGGGTTTTACGTCCGCGTATTTTTTTGTCAGAAAACGGATTAGCACCTTGTTTGAATTCGACGCGCAATGGTGTTCCAAACAAGCGTAATGCTTTCATGTAGTAATTCATCAGGTAGCGCTGATACGATGCAGGTATCTTCGCTGTCTGATTACCATGCACTACTATCACTGGTGGGTTAACGCCGCCTTGATGCGCGTATCGTAATTTGATTCGCCTGCCATTAACCATTGGAGGTTGATGAGCCGTTTGTGCAACCTCAAGCATGCGTGTCAACTTCGGTGTACTGAGATCAATGAACGCCGATGCGTAAGCCTTGTTTATCGACTTAAACAAATCTCCCACACCAGAACCCTGCAAGGCAGAAATAAAATGGATTCGCGTAAAACGTAAAAATTCTACACGCCTCTCAAGACGCTCTTTAACCTGATCACGCTGTTCGGAATCGAGCTTATCCCACTTGTTGATAGCGACCACAAGCGCACGACCTTTTTCTATGGCGTAGCCCAATAGATGTAGATCTTGCTCAGTAATACTGTCCTCAGCATCAATTAACATGACACAGACATTGCTGCGATCAACCGCCTGCATTGTCTTAATGATACTGAAAATTTCTACCTTCTCATTGACCTTGCCCCGCCGGCGTACACCAGCTGTATCGATGAGGGTGTAATCTTTATCGGCCCGAGTAAACGGAATCGCAACGGCATCTCGTGTCGTACCTGGCTGGTCATAGGCTATGACACGCTGCTCTCCGGTCAGGCGGTTAATTAACGTTGACTTACCTACGTTGGGTCTGCCAACAAAGGCGATACGAATATCACGGGAATCTTGGTTTTGCTGTGCTTCAGCTTCTGCGCGCAGCGCATCTGCATCGATATTGAGCTCTTTAGCAATCTTATCAACAAGTGATGCTACACCGCGGTTATGAGAAGCGGCAGCCGGTATAACAGCATCAAATCCCAGGGAGTAGAAATCAAGCATGGCTTTATCTTCACCAACACCATCAATCTTGTTAACACATAGCAATAAAGGGCCAGCACGCCTGCGCAGCATATCGGCTATGTCATCATCAACGGGTGTTTTTCCAGAACGCCCATCGACCATGAATACAACCAGATCTGCTTCGTTGATAGCCTCGAGCGTTTGCTCGGCCATTTTTTCATCAAGTGATTCTGGCTCACCGCTTAAGCCACCAGTATCAACAACAAGATACGGCCAGCCACCAACCTTACCATCACCGTATTGACGATCACGTGTAAGCCCTGGCATATCTGCAACCAGCGCATCCTGAGAACGAGTCAGCTTATTAAAGAGTGTGGATTTACCGACATTGGGTCGACCAACCAGCGCAATGACGGGTTTCATAAAGCCACTATTTGATTTTCAGCGCTGCTATGGTGCCATCTGTGGATTGAACATAAACTGTGTCTTCACTTTTAATGATCTCTTGCATGATCGGTTGCCTGGAAACACGGCTACGACCAATCAATCGACCATCTTCAGATGAAACAAGATGTACATAACCATCAAAATCACCAACGATAATGTGATCGTCACCAATAATCTGTGGTGCGCTTAAACGTCTGCCGCGTAATGCATCCTGTTGCCACAAAAGCGCACCTGTTTCTTTATCAACGGCTTGTAACTCATCTTTATCCTGAACCACAACGACGATGTTTTTGGCTACTGCCAGTCCCGCTGTAGAAGACATGGGAACCGACCAAACGATCTGCCCCCTGTTTGGCTCGATACGAGCGAGCCTGCCCTGATAATTTACAGCGTAGATTGATTGTTCATCAGCGCGAATATTGGCATCAATGTCTACCAGGCGTTCTATCTCGGATCGGCCGCTTGGAATGCTGAGCACAGTTTCCCAAATCACATCGCCATTGCTGGATGAGAGAGCCAACAAGCGACCGTCATCCAGACCAACCAGCACACCACCATCGAGCAACAAAGGGCGACTGTATCCATTTAATGTTAGTGCAGGCGGTGTATTTGACACTTTCCAGTTTTCTTCACCAGATTCGGTATTCATCGTGATCAATCGACCATCCGCACTTCTTACGACAGTCAAGCCAAAACCAACTGACGCCGGCACTAACACCTCCGAAGATGCTTCTACATCCCATACGCGGCCGCCCGTTTTTGCATCAAGCGCGATAATAAGGCCGTTCTCTGTGCTGACAAAGATGACATCTTCACTTCCACCAACACCGCTGGTGAGCTGCTGACCGAGTTCTCGACGCCAGCGGGTCTTGCCGTTAGCGACATCTATGGAGCGAACAATGCCTGACTGACTTGCAGCATATAGAGTGTCACCAATAACCAGTGGTTCAAAACGCCCTTCTTTTGAGGGGCCTACGTTAGTTTTCCACGTGCGGCTAAGTCGTGATTCGACGGTAATCGAACTCAGTGCATTGGGTGGCACAACAGGCTGCTTAACACACGCTTGCAACAATACAGCAGCGCCCAGGAGCAGAATGCGTAACGGCAGAACAAGAGTGAGATTGCTGAGCATAATGACGTTTACCTTAGCTGCCTAGACCAGCCAATTCATTGAGCTTCATTCGGACCGCATTGGCATCCGGAACATTGTCTTGATCAAGTGCAGTTTCATAAGCGGATCTTGCTGCTGCTGCATCACCCGCAGCTGACAGAAGATCGCCCCGCGCCTCTTCGACAAGTGCTGTGAAGCTTTCGGCATAACTCGCTGGCAGCGAACTTAATCCTGCTGAAGGATCACCCATTGCACCCTTGACTCGTGCCAAGCGTACCTTGCCAAGCAACACTACATCGTTCATTCCAGTATGATCAACTACCCATTCCAGACGCGTTGCTGCATCCTCAAGGTTACCCTGCTCTACTGCAGCACGCGCCGCTGCAAACTGCGTGTAAGCTGCATAAAGTGAATCACTATGCTCATCACTGATTTGATCAGCCAAACCTGCGACCTTGTCGTACTCGCCCGCGTTGATGGCATCGATACTTTGGCTAAACAAGTCTGATGCCGCAGCAGCCTGGTTTTGCTGATGCTTTTGGTACCAGGTCCAGGCAACAATCAGTGCGGCCCCAATGACGACACCTAAAATGACCGCACGACCGTTTTCGCGCCACCACTCTTTGAGGGCCTCTACTTGTTGTTCTTCGGTTTCGTATTGCACCGTCAGTCTCCGCTGCGAATCTTGCAGTTAAGTACCGGTTTAAACCGGCATTGGATTGAGTTAATGTTATTGTGCCGAGCGCGCGAGATATTGGCCCGCTTCGTCAGAGGTCGGAAATTCGTTAAGCAAACGTCCGGCATACTTTTCGGCCACTGATGTCTCTCCAGCATCTCTTTTTATACGCATGCCCAGATACAAACTCTCTGCTGTGTCAGTACCCTTTGACATATAGCGTTGAAAGTAGGCATCTGCGACCGTCAGTCGTTCTTTTTTGTAAAGCAACTCCGCCATGTGAAGGTAAGCATTAGGAAACTGCGGATCAGTTTCAAGCGCCTTGCGCAAATACCTTTCGGCTACATCGAGACGGTCGGAGTCGAGCATGCAGACACCGGCGTTATCCAGTGCATATTGTGGCGTTTTATAAAATGGGTTCGCAGCCGCGGTATTAAATTCGGCCTCCGCCTGCTCAACATCACCGTTTTGACATAAAAACACGCCGTAAATGTTGCGGTGCTCTGCCTCATCTGGCTGCAGTGATATTGCGCGTTTGAAATGCTTGTGGGCTTTTTTCGGATTGTCTATGCGTTGTTGCAGCTGCCCATAAGCTACATGTGCAAAGGCATTTCGTTCATCTTGTTCAAGCGCTTTTTCAAGCTTGTCACGGGCTTGTTCCAGCTCACCCTGCCGCAAGTAATTTGCGCCCAGCTGAGCGTTGAATCGAGATGCATCGGCTGCCTGTTTCGGTTGCAGGGGTGCACTAACACAGCCTACAAAAATTGTACTCACTAGCAACAGAACGAATCCTTTCGTCAATTGCACAAGTTGGATTGGCTTCATTGGAACTGTTCTCCAAAACGTGGTTCTGTAAAACGAATGTACCGTTTGCTTTTATCCGTTATATCACCAGCCAACTGGCCGCAGGCTGCATCAATATCATCGCCGCGAGTTGTGCGCGTCAATGTCAAAATACCACCATCTGTTACCAGTTTAGTAAATCTGGCAACAGCTGCATGACTGGAACGACGGTAACCAGACTGTGGAAACGGGTTAAACGGGATCAGATTGACCTTTCCTGGAAAATCTCGCAATAACCTGACCAATTCACGCGCCTGCGCCGGTTGATCATTTACACCATCGAGCATGACATATTCAAACAATACACGTTTTTTGCGTTCGCCTTGAACATAACGCCAGCAGGCCTCCATAACCTGCTCTATCGGATACTTTTTGTTGATTGGAACCAGTTCATCACGCAGTTTGTTATTCGGCGCATGTAAGGACAATGCCAGCGAACAATCAATACTTTGAGTCAGTCTGTCCATGGCCGGTACGACACCAGAAGTGCTGACCGTAACGCGGCGTTTGCTCAACCCATAAGCACGATCATCCATCATCAGTGACAAAGCCGGCACCAGATTGCTAAAGTTCAGTAGCGGTTCGCCCATACCCATCATGACAATATTGGTGACTTTGGCGTTGGGAGTATCTGGATTACCGGATAGCAAGTTACCAGCTAACCACACCTGAGCAATGATCTCACTGACAGACAGGTTTCGATTGAAGCCCTGCCTGCCAGTGGCACAGAAAGAACAATCGAGGGCACAACCAACCTGTGAAGATACGCATAAGGTGCCACGGTTTTTCTCAGGTATAAACACTGTTTCGATCACGTTGCCATCATGCAGCTCAAAGAGCCATTTACAGGTACCGTCTTTTGACAGTAATTCCTGCTGCACGCGCGGCAAGGTACAGCAGGCATGCTCAGCAAGCCAGCTACGCATGGACTTGGACATATCGCTCATCTGCGCAAAATCGCGCTGATTACGCTGATATAACCACTGCATAAGCTGCTTTGCGCGGTAAGGCTTTTCACCGCGCGCGCTAAAGAAGTCACGCAAGCCATCGTGATCAAAATCAAACAGATTGACTGGTGCTTCACTCATTTTCAGTAAGGGCGTAAACGCTCAGGCAAGGCTTAAACCTTATCGAGTGCGCTTGCAGGTACCTTCGCTGCCAAAAAAGAATTTGATTTCCTCGGCAGCGGTTTCCGGCGCATCAGAACCATGACAGGCATTTTCGTCTATTGACGTTGCAAAACGCTTGCGTACAGTACCTTCGGCGGCTTCAGCAGGGTTAGTTGCACCCATTACATCACGATGCTTCGCAATGGCATTTTCACCTTCAAGAACCTGCACCATGACCGGGCCGGATGTCATGAAAGACACCAGGTCGTTATAAAAAGGACGCTCTTTGTGCACAGCATAGAAATCACCTGCCTGTTCTTTACTCAGGTGCAGCATTTTGGCCGCCACAATGTGTAAATCTGCCTTTTCGAACATAGCGTAGATTTCGCCGATAGCGTTCTTGCCGACAGCATCAGGTTTGATGATGGAAAGGGTTTGTTCAACTGCCATGAGGGGTTCCTGATTGGATGAATAGATAACCGCCCATTGTAGCGCGTTTCAGGCTAATTTGCCGCTATTGCTCCGCAGTAAATCTGGCCAATGACACAGCTTTGTGTCAAGAATAAATGATGCTGTTTACGAACCGGACAATTTGACTGTTTTGAAGGTCAGTGGTAGGTGCGATGAAGTATCGAATTC
This sequence comes from uncultured Granulosicoccaceae bacterium, assembly GCA_938038175.1. Lineage (GTDB taxonomy): Bacteria > Pseudomonadota > Gammaproteobacteria > Granulosicoccales > Granulosicoccaceae > Granulosicoccus. The sequence goes on from CALHRQ010000159.1 coordinate 10,756, forward strand.
GGCCCCCGCAGTGGCACCAGCGATGGCAATATCCTTGGCCGATTTGTGTTTTGCGTACACAGCATGCATCGCACCGAGGGCATAACATGCGCCTGAACCTACCGCCCAATATTGGTTGTATTCATAGACTTCTCGTAAGGAGTACATACCAAAAATACCGGTTTTATTGATGAAAACTGCATCGATCTGGCTGGTCTCGTAGGGATCTTCTTCGGCATCTTTGGCGTTTAGAAAGTACCGCTCTTTAAGCACTGGGTGCAGACGAATTAGCGTATCGAAGGTGCTATCACGGGTGGAGAAATCTGCCTTGACGTCTTTATCGTTGAAAGCGCGCTCAGCAACCAGCGTGTGAGCGGCGCTACCAACAATACCGATATGGGTTTTGCCAAAGGTCTGAATTTTGGAGTGATTCACGTCCAGATCGCTGCCCAGGCGTATCTCACCAAATGTGGTCAGCGTGTCAGCGGCGATACAGGCGGTATTACCCTTACGGGCTACAACAATCGTAGACACAGAACATTATCCAGTTGTTTAGTCATTGGGCACTAGTCTGCCATGGCTGGCGAGCCAGCGCTGAGACTCCAGCGACAAGCTGAGGTGCCGCCTAGTCGTCGTCACTCAGTAGCGAGAGCTGGTTGGCAGCTGCGATGGGGTCTGTGGTCGATTCCAAAGTCTCGATTGCTTCTCGAAACGCCGCAACGTCCTCAAAAGCGCGATATACCGACGCGAATCGGATGTAGGCTACCTGATCGAGCTTACGCAGCTCTTCCATGACCCAGCCACCAATCTGTTGTGAGTCAATCTCACGTTCCCCCGCGACCAAACAACGATGCCTGACACGTGCTACTGCCTCGTCAATCGCTTCAACACTGACCGGGCGTTTTTCCAGCGCTTTTTGAAAACCCGATTGCAGCTTGGATTCGGAGAATGGCTCTCGGTTGCCCCGTGATTTAACCACTCGCGGCATATTCAATTCAGCCGTTTCATACGTGGTGAAGCGCTCCTCGCACTCTGTGCACTCACGCCGACGGCGAACCTGGTCGTTGTCCCCTACCAATCGTGAATCCACGACACGGGTATCGATTGCGCCGCAAAAAGGGCACCGCATATCAGGTTCTCCTTTGCGCAGGACAAGCCGATAAATCGGAAGAACCGTGCGCCAGTTGATTAGGTAAAAATTGAGCGGATAGGGTGCCAGCGACAGCTCACCGCGAGGGGAGATTAACACATGCCTGTGCTATTATTCAGCGTCTGAATTTCGGTGGCGTACTATCGCCATGAATCCACCTTACTCACTAACATTCAGGACCACGAGGGCCGCACTATCATGACTCAGCCGAAACGCATCGCCGTTACTGGCGCAGCCGGGCAAATTTGCTATGCAATGTTATTCCGTATTGCTGCTGGCGAAATCTACGGACCAGATCAGCCGGTCAGCCTGCACCTGTTGGAAATAACCCCAGCATTGGGCCTGCTAGAAGCGGTCAAAATGGAGCTGGATGATTGTGCATTTCCATTGCTGCACGATGTTGTCTGTACAGATGATCCTAAGGTTGCACTCAATAAAGTCGATGCTGCGTTATTTGTTGGCGCCAAACCACGAGGCCCTGGCATGGAACGCAGTGACCTTATCAGTGATAACGGCAAGATCTTCAGTTCGCTGGGCAAGGTGCTTAACGAAGTTGGCAACCCGGACTGTAAAGTGTGTGTCGTAGGCAACCCAGCCAACACCAATGCCTATATCCTGAAAGCCAATGCGCCCAACATTAATCCGCGCAATATCACGGCGTTAACTCGGCTCGATCATAACCGTGCAATTTCGCAGCTGGCCGCCAAAGCGGGTGCAACGGTTTCTGATGTACGACAAATGGTGATCTGGGGCAACCATTCAACCACACAGGTGCCTGATATCTCGTACGCTTCTATTAAAGGCAAAGCTGCGACAGATGTGGTTGACCAAACATGGTCACGTGATGAATTTATCCCGACAGTCGCCAAACGAGGCGCTGCTGTAATTGCAGCGCGCGGCAGCTCCAGTGCAGCCTCTGCAGCCAATGGCGTTATTGATCATATGGCAAGCTGGATCAAAGGCACGCCTGACGATGACTGGGTTAGCATGGCAGTACCTAGCGATGGTAGCTACGGCATTGATGAAGGCCTGATTTATTCATTTCCTGTGCAGATCAAAAATGGTGATTACACCATCGTCAGTGACCTTGAGGTTGATGATTTTATAAAAGAAAAAATGCTGGCCAGCCAACAGGAACTAAGAGAAGAAAGAGATACTGTTGCAAGTTTGCTTTAGTGACTTAAAGTTTACTTAGTGACAAAAAACCCGGCTAAAAAGCCGGGTTTTTTTATGCGATTGTTTGAGTAGAGCATTAACCTAACATTTTCTTTACGCGAATCAATAGCAGAGCAGCCAAAATAACAAGATAAATCAACGGCTCAACCAGATTGCCTCGTGCCAGCCAAATATAATGAAGCACCGCTGCGACAGCTGCAATATAAACAAACCTATGCAATGCATTCCAGCTCTTACCCATCTTACGTGCAATACGTTTTGAGGATGTAATCGCCAAAGGCAGCATGATTAAAAACGCCAGCGTGCCAACCGTTATATACGGCCGCTCTATGACGTCATGGAAAATGGCTTTCCAGTCAAACTGCTGATCGAGGTACAAGTAGGTTAACAAATGAGCCGACACATAAAAGAAGGCGAATAAACCAACCATACGTCGAAAGCGGATTGGCCAAACGGCCTTAAGGACTATGCGCAAAGGCGTCATTGCCAGGCTCAGTAACAGAATGCGTAATGACCACTCACCAGTAAAGTCAGTTATCGCATCAATAGGGTTTGCACCTAACTGATTTGTCAAAAGTGCGTACACCATCCACATAAAAGGACTGAGTAAAGCCAAAAAAACCACGCACTTGCACAGCCACATTGGCAATGGCCCAACCCGCGATCCAGTACGCTTTACTGCTGAATTGCGCGGTGGTTTAACGCCTATATTTTCCGAGATTGCATTCATACCCCATGTGACTCGCCCGTTTGATTCTGGTTCCGTGAATATAACAAAAGTCCCTGTTTTATATAAAAATGAACGTATTATTATTAGGCTTCTCACAATTCGAACATATTATTCGAACAAACTAAGAATGCAGCTTAAAACGAACCTTACCGATGTGCGTATCGGCCAGTAGCCGGGCACTCTGAACTGAACAGTGCGCAATAACCGGGTTAAGGCACTCACTTAGCACAAAGGGGAGTGATCACCACGGGTTCCTACTGAGCCCGTGGTGTTGGTGCATGTGGTGGGTATAGTAAATCGAGCGCTTGGCTTTAGAAGAATTTGGTCAGGTCCATATCAGAGTACAAGCCCCCAACCTCATCGCCATAACCGTTCATAAACTTGGTTTCTACTTTTGCAGAAAATAGCGCAGCAAGCCCGCTGGTTTCACCCGACAAACGCCGTTCCTTTGCCTGGCTCCAACGTGGATGGCTGACCTCCGGATTAACGTTACTGAAAAAACCATACTCATGTGGTGCAGCAAGGTTCCAGCTTGTCGGCGGCTGCTTTTCGGTAAAGCTTATGCGCACGATGGACTTGATACTCTTGTAACCATATTTCCAAGGCACAACCAATCGCAGTGGTGCGCCGTTTTGATTCGGTATTTCGTTACCGTACATGCCCATTGCCATCATTGTCAGAGGGTGCATTGCTTCGTCTATACGTAAGCCTTCACGATACGGCCAGTCAAGAACCCGACTACCTAGCCCTGGCAGACGATCATCAGAGGTGGTCTCAAAGGCAACATACTTGGCTTTCGAATTGGGCTTGAACCGTTTGAGTAAATCCGCTAACGGGAAACCGTTCCAGGGAATAACCATTGACCAGGCTTCGACGCAACGCAAACGGTAGATGCGTTCTTCCACTGCATGTGGCTTAAGAATGTCTTCAATAGTGAAAGTACCCGGATTATCGCACTCACCATCAATAATGAGACTCCAAGGCTTAGTGACTAACTTATCGGCATTTTTTACCGGATCACCCTTATCGGTACCCAGCTCGTAGAAATTGTTGTAAGTGGTCGCAGTTTCTTCCGAGGTCAATTCCTCATCGGTACTAAATTCACTTTTCTGGATGGCTTGTGACAAAGGCTTGGTAGCAGCATGCGCTTCTGCGCCAATAGCACCAGTGACACCGGCTGCCATGGCGGCCTGTATTAGAGTGCGTCTTTGCTTGAATGCTGCTTCGTCGGTTATCTCGCTACTGCGAATACCCGCCATTTTCATCCAATCTTTCATAATAACCATTCCTGTTAGACAATCTTAGTTCGAAAAGAGTTAACGCCCCTTTAGATCACATTTACGGCAAAAAATTCCGATCTTTTAGTACAGAAACACTCTAATATTAGTCTGCTTTTGTCCAGCCGCTCTATTGTCAGCGACTTATTGGCCCGATTCCTGATATACCGATCAGTAATTCTGGCTATTTTTAACGATATTAACAAACAAGTGGAAGTATTAGACGGAAATCAATCTAATCCGGGGCAAACACGCCGCAGGCAAGATCAGCACATCGCCGAGCGCCGATTTCTAAATTGGTCCTCCAGAGCCAGTGACATCGCTTTGCGCCCGCATTCGCCACTAGCGATTGCAGACGTGCTCTCCCAGACTGGCAACTGCTTTGATCTGGTGGCGCTTGAAACGACCGAAGCCGCCGAGCTATCAGATAAAAAAGGCCAAGAAAACGTTGAGCAGCCGAATCAATTGCAACAACGACGTCAACGACGCCATCCAAGAAGTCGGGCAAACTTGTTAACGGAGCTTAGCGCAGACGCGCTGGTCGCTAATTGTAAAAAAATACAGGTTGAAAATGCACTGGTAAAACGGGCGGGTCTACAACGCCTCTACTTAGTCGCAGGTTTTCTTTCGATCAAACAAAAAGGTGCTGAACCCGTACTCGCTCCCTTGTTATTTTACCCGGTAACGCTGCTTAGAAAACCGATCAACAAAGACAGCAAAACAGAAACGGACAAGGCTGTTGGCGCATCGGTAACAACTAGCTGCAAAGGCCCGTACCAAATTCGCATCGATAGCGCACAACCCGATACTAATATAGAGTTGCTTGAGTGGTGTGCTAACACTTTCGAGTGTGCACTACCTGACTTCGATGAAACACAGCCACTACAAGATTATTTCACACAGATTGCCGCCGTTATTGCAGACAAGCCTAACCTGGAACTGGATTTCAATACCGCGCTGGGTACTGCCGCCACCCCAGAACACAGCACATTCGGGCATCCGGAGCCTGTGCGTTTACCCGATCTGCCAGAGAATTTTAACGCAGGCCTTGCGATGGCGATAACCACCAACAAAAACCTGACACAACTCAATACGGTTCTGAACCTTCTGCGCGACTACAGTATGGAGCGCGTGACCATCAGTAAGCTAACACCAGTCGCTAACGAATCATCTCAATCGATATCCGAACTGCGCAAGTACTCTGAAGAACTGGCCGCCGAAGGTTTGCAGGATGTGGAATTCCAACATCTGCCTACACTGCCTGAAAACATCGCTACCTGGGTTAGCAGTGTTAGTAACGCTTTGAAGACCGATATGGTGAGCCGTTTACTGGATATGCCCGATATCAATGCCAGACACATGATTCGCCTCGCCAATGTCATTGAGCTCATCGACAAAGCGCCGTTATCATTAGAACAATATCAGCATGCCGACTTGTGCTTTTCGGCCACACCAGGGCTTTTACAACGTGCTCGTCACCAGGCAAAACTGATAGAGGATGAGCTGGCAGAGCTGCAAAAAACGTTTGTCCTTGACAAGGTTCCTGCTAAAAAACAATTACTCAGCCTGATTGAAGAATTAGGTGTGAACCTTGAAGACGAATCCGACATCGTCGATTCGGATTACTTTAATGCACGAAGACAATTCATGGAATTCAGCATTGAAAAACCAACCAACCTAACGCCTGAGCATCGCCGTATGCTGGGACAGTTAGCCAAGGTACTGCGTTTTCGCGAATTGTTCGTCAACAACACCGAATACCGTTTAGCGCTTGGCCCAGGATACCGTGGCCTCAGAACCAATTGGGAAGCCTTAAGCCAGATGCTTGAATACAGTCAGGAGCTTGCCGAGGTACTTGAATCAGAAGCCATTGCAGCGGCGGCCATGTCCAAATGGGATCAGTTCCGCCGAGTTTATGTTAATGAACTGGAAACGTTACAAAACGGTGCGAACGCACTGCGAAAACTGCTGTGGATCTGTGGCTCTCAATGGCAAAAACGTCCCGCCATAGAGGTACTAGCCAGAGCAAAGAAACTCAAAAAGAAGCTGAACGACTGGGCAGATGCACACACGACATTAAAAGCGCATACGGTTAAAACGCCGGCTTCCGTACTGGCACAGTTTTCCGGGAAATCGAAAGAAGACGTCATTACCGAAATTCATGTTGGCGCAACCCAGGCAACAATTGACGAACATTTAAGTGCGGGTGGTACAAGTTCAAAGGCGGTGGTTGAAACGATAGAGTGGTTGCGCAGCGCCAGTAAAACAGCCAGTGCCAATCAGCTGGATATCGAGGCTATCGTTGATCATTTGAATATTGCGTGATTGCTGGGCGAATAACCCATTAACCGACCCACACTCGAGCATTTTCGAACATACGTAGCCACGGACCACGATCTCCCCATTCGGGTGGATGCCAGGAGTTAGTGACAGTACGAAACACCCTTTCTGGGTGCGGCATCATTATGGTTACGCGACCATCTTCACTGCACAAGCCGGTGATTCCATGCTCTGAACCATTTGGGTTTAACGGGTAACGTTCCGTCATATTACCCTTGTTATCCACATAACCCAGCGCCACTTTGGCATCCATCATTTGCTGCTGTGATTCAAACTGCACACGCCCTTCTCCATGCGCAACAGCAATGGGTAAACGTGAGCCCACCATATCCACAAAAAACAACGATGGTGATTCATACACTTCAACAGTGGCAACACGTGCTTCGTACTGCTCCGAAAGATTACGTTCGAACGATGGCCAATGCAAAGCCCCTGGTATCAGCGACTTTAAGTGCGACATCATTTGACAACCATTACAAACACCAAGCGAGAAGGTATCGTCTCGATTAAAAAATTGTGTAAACGTGTCTTTTAGTTTATTGCTATACAAAATGGATTTTGCCCAGCCACCACCAGCGCCCAGCACATCACCATACGAAAAACCACCACAGGCAACCAGCCCCTTCACATCATTTAGATCAAAACGACCATGCAGCAGATCAGACATATGAACATCGATGGTATCGAACCCAGCGGTATCGAATGCTGCTGCCATCTCGATATGACTGTTAACACCCTGCTCGCGCAAAATAGCCACTGCCGGCCTTTGCGTATTAGCAGCAACTGGCACTAACACAGCATTTGGATCAAAGCTAAGCAGCGGTGTAATGCCAGGATCATCAACCTCAGATACAAGCGCCAGCTCCTGATCAGCACACATAGGATTATCACGCAGGCGTTGTAATTGATAGCTGGTCTGCCACCATGCAATTTTAAGTTCATGTACCGGGCTCGAATAAACAAGCGTGCTGCCTTGCCAAAGTTCAAGATCACCGGTGTCGGATAAGTGCCCGATGGTATGAACATAGTCGCCAAGCCCGGCAGCTTCAAATTGCGCCAGCACGTGTGCATAGGCACTGGAGCGAATTTGAATGACACCACCAAGCTCCTCATTAAAGACACTCGCGATTAGATCGGGTGGCAGACTATTGAGTTGAGCCTTAATTCCCACATTGCCAGCAAACGCCATTTCAGCCAGAGTTACAAACAATCCGCCATCAGAGCGATCGTGGTATGCGAGTAAGCTGTCAGTGGCGATCAATGATTGAATAGCGCTATAAAAGCCGTGCAGTAATTCAGGTGAATCTACATCCGGTGTGGTATCACC